>JAFVWV010000075.1 GCA_017501495.1 Bacteroidales bacterium
AAAGATTTTTTTTCTCATTTTGTTTTTATTTTAGGATGTGTTTCAAGATGCAAAGATACGATTGTTTTCCAAACTGGCAAAATTTTCTTTCGTTTTTTCTGGTGGAAATTGGTTATTCGAAAATAAGAGAGGGCACTTCGTCTAAAGTGCCCTCTGGCTTTAGGTAGCGGGGGAAGGATTCGAACCGACGACCTCCGGGTTATGAGCCCGACGAACTACCACTGCTCTACCCCGCACTCTCTTATTTCTTTTTGAGGTTTCCCTCGTTCGAAATCGGGTGCAAAGGTACGAACTTTTCCCCAATTGACCAAATTTTTCTTGAAAATATTTTTCTATTGCTTGATTACTCGTTTGTTGCAGATGGCTTTTGCAGTGCGTACCTGCACGGTGAACAGGCCTGACGGCTGCTTGGTGAGGTCGATTTCCACTGTTCCTCCGACGGCTTCTTTTGTAGCCACAATGCGTCCCAAGGCATCGAATATGGTGATGGTGGCGTCGACTGGTATGGACACTGTCAGCATGCCGCCTGTCGGATTGGGGCCGATGCCGACGGCTTCGGCCAGTGTCTGTACGATGCCCAGTGTGTCGCCGATGGTGTCGTTTGCGTCAATCCATTGTGCATAGAGTGTGAAACTGCCTGGGCGTTTGGCCTTCTGCCCTTCATAGTACCATGTGCCGCCGCCCGCGTAGTTGGTCGACCAATGGTCGAAGGCGTAGCCCTCTCGCTCGAAGGGGCATTCGGGTATGACGATAGAGTCGGCTGGGCAGAATGCACGGCTCCTGCGGTCGTAGCCTTCGGCTCCGTTGGGCTCCATATACATATATTTACGCGAGATGACTTTGACGTGGAGGTTTACCACGGTGTCGAGGTGATGCACCTCATAGTCGCCATCGATGGGGTCGAAAGTATACTCGTAGTAGATGTATTCCGATGCGTTGTTGCAGATGGTGTCGTAGAAGTCGATTGTATCGAACGTCTCCGGTATGGGGAAGATGCTGAATATGGCTGATTGGTCGAGGTTGAACGAGTAGGTGGCGTTGCCGCCGGCCCCGCCGCCGCCGGGGGTGAGCGAGTCGATGTAGTAGAAGCCGTCGCCATAGCCGCCCCAGCCCCAATTGAAGTGGTAGCGTCCATGAATGTCGGAGCCGTCGAGGATAAATGCATGGCCCGAGGTGTTGTCGTCGCCGGTGTAGAGTATGGGCCGTCCGGCTTCGAGGTCGGCGGCTATAAGGCTGGCCCAGGCTGCACTGTCGTAGTTCGAGCGGTATTCGCTGTGGAGCGAGTCGTTGTATCTGAAGTAGTCGCGCAGGGCGTTGTCGGCACTCGGTACACCGGGAGCCCACGCATGGGTGTAGGCGCCGCTGCCGCCAGAGGTCGCGGTGCCATACATCATTTCGACAGCCACGCCGCAGTGGTACGATAGCCGCGCCACGGCATTGATATAGCGGGGAATCGAGAAGGCTTGCAGCGCTGTGGGCATATACTCCCACTGATATGTGGTGTTTTCAAAATCGGCACTGAGGGTCCCGTAGAGTGTGTCGTTTTCAGGCCATGTTACGGGGGTGTAACTGTGGCTACCCTCGCCGTGCGACGGGTGGTTCCAATATTTCATAATCTGGGCCATGGCCGTCGCCACGCATCCCACCACGCAGCGCTCGTTTTGTGTCGAGTCGTAGGGGCAGAAGCGGTTGTATGTATCGCCCATGTCGCTCTGGTTCCACTTGGTGGTGCAGAGGGCCGGTATGTCGGTCAGCATCAACGGCACCGGCGGCACCGCTCCGCCCAGAAGCTTGCCCCATTGTGCGCCTACCCATTCCGGAGCGGCGATGTCGTTCTTGGCGGCGTACTCTATCTGTGCATCGTATGATTTGAGCCATGCGTGTAGCGAGGGGTGTGGTTCTGCAGGAAAAGGACTGTCGAACGAATAGGCCAGCACAGGACGCACCCGGTCGTCGGCCGACATGATGACGAAGCCTTCGTCTCCGAATGCATAGATGGCGAGGTGCGGCATGCTTTCGAGCGACATGGCCTGCAGGTTGGATGTGTTCGCAGACTTGACATCCACTGGGCGGTAGGTGTTCCAGAAGTTGATTGCTGCCTGGCTCAGTGCACCTTGCGGCACCTCGGCAGCACATAGCCCTAATGAGGCTAAAAATGATAATACGCTGAAGATGATGCGTTTCATATATTGGATTGTGTGATGTGTTTATTTGGATTTGTATGTGTTTATGCCTTCGTTGAGCCAGTCTACGAATTTCTGTACGTCGCGGTCGTATTTGTAGTTCTCCTTGGTGAGAATGTTGCCGTCGGCGTCGACGATGACGTAGTAGGGCTGGGCATTCATGTTGAATTCCGTTTTCTGGTAGTTGAGGTTCTTGCGGCCGAGCGTCTTCAGGGTTCGGCCTTTGTCGTCTGTCACCCACTCGCTTTCGGGCAGGTCAATGGTGTTCTCGTCGGCGTAGAGCGAGCACATGATGAACTCCTCGTTGAGCAGGCGTTTCACCTCGGGGTCGCTCCACACGTAGTGCTCCATCTCGCGGCAATTGGCACAGGTCTTGCCTGTGAAATCGATGAAGACCGGCATGCCGTGCTCGCGAGCGTAGGCCTTGGCCTCGTCGAGGTCGAAGAAGGCCTCGAAGCCGAGCGGCACATGCAGGCGGTCGGCGTACTTGCGGTCGGCGGGCAGTTTGCCGGCTTGTACTGTGCCGACGCTGACGGCGGGCGTGTTTTCAGCCACTATCTTTTCAATGTTGAAACTCTGACTTTCCATCGGAGGCAGGAATCCGCTGATGCCCTTGAGGGGGGCACCCCAGAGACCGGGTATCATCCACACCACAAAGGCCAGGTCGGCGATTGCCAGGAAGAGGCGCAGGGTGCCAATCTCCTTCACCTCGTCGTCGCCCTTGAAGCGCAGTTTGCCGAGAAGGTAGAATCCCATCAGTCCGAAGATGACAATCCAGAGGACCAGATAGGTGTCGCGCGGAAGCAGACCCCAGTTGCAGTAGAGGTCGGCCTGCTGCAGGAACTTGAGGCCGAAGGCCAGCTCAAGGAATGCGAAGACAATCTTGACGGTGTTGAGCCAGCTGCCGCTCTTCATGTTTTTCAGAGCCTGCGGGAACATGGCCAGCAGCGTGAACGGCAGGGCGAAGCCTATGCCGAAGCCAAGCATGGTGACGAGGCTCACCCAGCGGTCTGTCGAGCTGGTGGTGAGGCCCACCAGTGCGGCGCCGAGGATGGGGCCGGTGCAGCTGAAGCTCACCAGCACGGTGGTCAGGGCTATGAAGAAGGGGGCCAGGAAGCCGCCTTTGTCGGCCTGCTCGTCGCTGGCGTTGACCCACTTCTCGGGCATCTTGATTTCGAAGAGGCCGAAGAAACTCAGCGCAAAGACGAAGAAGATGATGAAGAATATGAGGTTGGGAATCCAGTGTGTGCCGAGGGTGTAGAGCGCTTCTGGACCGAAAACGGCGCTCAGCACGGCGCCCAGCACGGCAAAGAGGAATACGATGCTAAAGCCGAAGAACCAGGCTTGGCGGCGGCCTTTGCGCTTGTTTTCGGCGCCGCGCACGAAGAAGTTGACCGTCATCGGTATCATGGGGAATACGCAAGGCGTGAACATGGTCAGTATGCCGCCGCCGACAGCCAGCAGAAATATGACCAGCAGGCTCTGTTTCTTCTCTTTGGCGGGCGCTGCCGTTTCAGCCTCTTCGAGGGTCGCCGCGTCGTCGGGCAGGTCTATGGCTATGGCGCTGCTGTCGAAGGCTTCTTCAGCTGCTGTGGGTTCGGCTGCTGCGGGCTCCTCTGTTTCGGCTGCTGCCGCGGTCTCGGTCTTGGCGCCGGGCACTGTGAAGCTGAAGTCGCGGTCTTCGGGGGCTATGCAGCTGCCGTCGTTGCAGAGCTGGTAGCTGAAGATACCGCTTACCTTGAAGTCCTTGCCGCTGAGGCGCTTCACCTTTTGGCGAAAGACCACCGTGCCGCTGAACGACTTGACCACCACTCCGAACATTTCGTCCATCTCCTCGTGCGGCTTGGGCTCGCTCACTTTGCCTATGCGCTGGTAGTCGGGACTGTCGTTGAATTCGAAACTGATGGGCAGCGGTCCCTGATCGCTGGTGTATTGCGAGTAGAGGTGCCATCCGGCGTCGAGTTTGGCGGTGAACACCAGTTCGGCTTCCGTGGCCGAGGTCTCGCTGACGCTGTAGGTCCATTTGACGGGGTCGAGCTGCTGCGCGGCGGCGGTGCTGCCCAGCATGGCCATCAGACCGAATAATCCCAGAAGGAGAAACTTCTTCATGTGTTGTCGTTATTTGAGGTTGAATTTTATCTTTCTTTCGCCGCGCACGGTCTTCACGCCCACGGTGTACATCCCTTTTGTCATGCGGTTGATCATGATTTTCTGGCCGGGGCGGTATCCGTTGACGGTTTTGACCAGTTTGCCCTGCGAGTTGGTGAAGGTGATGTTGGCTGAGGGGCTTTCGAGGCTTATGGTTATGTAGCCTTCGGCCAGGTGCGGGTTGATGCGCACTTTCTCTTTGTCGTCGCCGTCCTGTGTCGTTGAGGCCTGGTTGTTGTCGTAGTTCTGTGCCGTCTGGCGTACGGTGTTGCTGCCGGCATGTGCTTTGACGGGCATTCTGAATCCGCTGAGTCGGGCGAGGCCTTTGCTGTCGTTGCCGAACCAATGGTTGCCTTGGTCGTCGTTGGCCACCTTGTAGATGTTGCCTGCGGGCAGCAGGCTGTTTTTTGAGGTGAAGACCACCCAGCGGTCGACGCCGTCGAACACTGCTGCGCCGTTGTTGGTGGCTATCCACAGCAGGCCGTCCTTGTCGATGGCTATGTCGTTGATTTGGTTGGAGGGCAGGGGAGAGTTGCCGGTGTTCCAGGTGCGCCAGTCTTCGCCGTCGAAGCGTGTCAGTCCGTTGAGGGTGCCGAACCACTTGACGTTTTGGTCGTCTATGGCTATGGCGGGCACTATGTTGTCGGGCAGGCCGCTGTTCTCTACGGTGTAGCTTGTCCAGCGCCGTCCGTTGTATACGCTCACGCCGGCGTTGGTGGTGATCCATTTGCGGTTGGCGCGGTCCACGGCTATGTCGAGCACAAAGTCGCTCAGCAGTTCGCAGTCTTCGGGGGTGTATTTCTCCCAGGTGTAGCCGTCGTAGCTCACCACGCCGCCCAGCGTGACGCCTATCCAGTACACTCCGTCGTTGTCCTGCACGATTTCTTTGACGAATTTCATCTTCAGCCGGCGGGTCTCGTCGCTGTGTTCGGTCCAGTGGGTGCCGTCGAACTCGATGACGCCGTAGTCGTCGGTGCCGATCCATGTGACGCCGCGGCTGTCGGTCATCAGGCAGTTGATCGATTGGTCTTTAAGCTTGTCGTTGAACATCGAGTAGTCCATCCACTGGCCGTTGTTGAGCCGGCTGAGGCCGTAATAGGTGCCGACCCATACGCCGCGGCTGTCGGGGGCGATGGCCGAGATGTTGTTGCCGCCGATTTCCGACGAGCGGGTGTCGTAGACGTTCCAGTTGCCGTTTTGGGCGTTCAGGCTGCCGGCGATGCCCATCAGCCCAATCAGTCCGATTATGATGTGTTTTTTCATTTTCAAGTTTTCAGTTTTCGTTTCTCAATTCAGGTCTTGTGTTTCTCTTTCTTTGCTGCCGGGAAGAGGATGTTGTTCAGTATCAGTCGGTAGCCCGGCGAATTTGGATAGAGCGAGAGGTCTGTGGGCGGGTCGCCCACAAAGTGGCGGTAGTCTTCGGGGTCGTGGCCGCCGAGGAAGGTCCAGGTGCCTTTGCCGTATTCGCCGTGCAGGTAGCGCACCTCGCCCAGTTCTTTGTTTTCGCCGAGGATGAGGCACGAGCTCTTGACGTATTGGCGCCGGAAGGCCGTCGTCTGCCCCATGAAGCCGTGCACCACACGTGTGTGGTTCTGTGTCAGCATGGTGGGTATCCAGTCCCACTTGGCCGAGAAGTCGAAGAGGACGAAGAAGTCGGTTTTTTCGTTGACTATGTGGTTGCGTGAGCGGTCGTCGATGTCGATGGTCGACACTTCGTATTCCGAGGGGTTGGTGCTTATCTTGAAGTCTTTGAAGGCGAAGCAGCGGCTGTAGTCGAGCATCTGCTGGGCGTTTGGCTGCATGGGGTCGCCGTCGAACATTTCGGCGCAGATGTCGACGCCCTCGGCGGCCAGGGCGATGTCGTAGCTGTCGGGGGCCGAGCACATGGCGAAGAGGAATCCGCCGCCCATCACAAAGTCGCGTATCTTTTTGGCCACGGCCAGTTTCAGCTGGCTCACCTTGCCGAATCCGAGCCGTCCGGCCATGGCTTCCTGTTGGCGCACGTCTTCGATGTACCACTGCTGGCTGCGGTAGTTGGCCCAGAATTTGCCGTATTGGCCGGTGAAGTCCTCATGGTGCAGGTGCAGCCAGTCGTACTGCGGTAGCACGCCGCCCATCACTTCTTCGTCGTAGACTACGTCGTATGGTATCTCGGCGTAGGTGAGCACGAGGGTCACGGCGTCGTCCCACGGCAGTTTGTTTTTTGGCGAGTAGACGGCTATCCGCGGGGCCTTCTGCAGGCGCACGGCGTCCATGTTCACCGCCGGGTCGGCTATGTGGCTCAGTATGGCGCTGCTCTGCCCGTCGGCTATCACCTCGCAGCTGACGCCTCGCAGTTTGCATTCGCGCTCGATGGCTTCGGCGTATTTGGTCATGAACGAGCCGCCGCGGTAGTTGAGCAGCCATGTCACCTCGGCCTCGCGCTGCAGCGCCCAGTAGGCCACGCCGTAGGCCTTCAGGTGGTTTTTCTGCGCCTCGTCCATTGGCACCACGATGTAGCTTGCGTACGCGTGCGCGACAAAAAAAACAGACAGTGCCAGCGCCAGCATGCGCTTGAGCGCTGCCGTCGTGCTGTTGTATGTTTTTTTGTTTTCCAACTTCCGGTTTTCGTTTTTTTTCGGGGTGCGGATAGGGGGGCTCGAACCCCCACTCCTCTCGGAACAAGATCCTAAGTCTTGCGCGGCTACCAATTACGCCATATCCGCAGGAAGGTCAAAAAACGGTGCAAAGGTACGAAAAATATTTGACATGATGCGAAAATATTTTTATTGCATGTCATATTGCGTTGGTTGTGTGTCGAAAAGGTGTGCGTCGGCGTTGTGACGGACGCTCGCAATGATGCCGTCTCCATTTTTTTTGATGCTGTGTGGATTGCGTTTCTTGTAGGGGCATACCTTGTGTATGCCCGACCGGCGCATCTGCGCCGGATGAAAAATGCGCGTGCCGTCGTGTGGATTCCCACCGTAGGATGTGTATGCCGCCTTACGGCGTCATCGGGCATACACGAGGTATGCCCCTACGGAATGGTGTTCGGTGCGGTGTACTCCGTACTTGTCGTGTCTTTTGGCGTTTGGAATATAATCGCAAACCTGTCGTTTGCCCAACGCGTCGGATTTGTTTCGATATAATTGGCTATATGCGTGTATTCTTGCTGGTTGCGTATGATATGATCGTAATAACTACGTTGCCATAAATGGATATCAAACCGTGGCCATCCATCCGAGGTTACTCTTCGTGCGTATTCTGTCGTCGTGCGGCTTTTGAATTGCCTGATTATCTCCGGCAATGCCGTGCTCCATGGGGTTTGTAGGATGAAATGTATGTGGTTGGGCATTACTATTTTGTGTGGAACGGTACAACCAGGGTGCAGCTTTTCAATATGCGAGATTGTTTCGACAACCATCCTTCCCGCGGCGTTCAAATGCATTGTGTCGTCGTTGATATATCCGAACAGAGGCTCGCGTTCGTTCACCACGATGGTGATGAAATAGCACGCGCTGTTTGTGTAGTTGAACGTCGGGTGCCTGAGCCTTTTTCTGGAAGGTAACTCCATGTGAGAGGTTTTTATGTGGTAATGTGTATTGTTTGGGATGTTTGTTTTTGTGGCGTGCGTTTTCTTTTGATTTGTTGTGGTTTATTGCGGTTCTTGTAGGGGCATACCTTGTGTATGCCCGACCGGCGCAGATGCGCCGGATGAAAAATGCGCGTGCCGTCGTGTGGGTTCCCACCGTGGGATGTGTATGCCGCCTCGCGGCGTCATCGGGCATACACGAGGTATGCCCCTACGGAATGGTGCTTGGTGCGGTGTTTGCCGTTTTATTCCGAATGTCATGCCGTCATCCGTTCGCCTTCCTGGCGAATTCGAAGAGGGCCTGCGGCAGGTGGCAGTAGCCGTCGGGGTGCTTGTCCAGGTAGTCCTGGTGGTATTCGTCGGCCGGGTGGAATACCTCGATCGGCTCCACCTCCACGGCCAGCGGCGAGCTGTAGTCGCGCTGCACCTCGCGGCACACATCGCGTATCGTCGCCACGTCGTCGGGGTCGATGTAGTAAATGCCTGTGCGGTAGCGTGTACCGTGGTCTTCGCCCTGGCGGTTGACGCTTGTCGGCTCGATGCTCATGAAGTAGAGTTGCAGCAGCTTGCGCAGCGGCAGCACCTCGGGGTCGAACACCACGCGCACCGCTTCGGCATAGCCGGTGCGGTCGGTGTAGACTTCCTCGTAGGTCACCGGGTCTGTGCTTTTTCCGTTGGCAAAACCGGTCTCTGTCTCTATGATGCCGCATATCTGCTTCAGGTAGTGCTGCGCGCCCCAGAAGCATCCGGCGGCCAGGTATATCGTCTTTTCCATGTCGGCTTTAACGGTGGCGATGCCGTTTTATTGTGTCGACGTGACGTTTTTTTTGTCCGCTCCGGCAGCCTACTTTTTGTCCGCTCCGGCAGCCTACCGGTTCGGCCGTTGTACAGTACTTGTACAGTATTTGTACAGTATATGTACGCTTTATAAACGTACAAGTACTGTACAAGTAGCGTACATATAGCGTACAACGACGCTTTCGGTGCCTTTTTGTGTCGCTGTAAAATACTGTTTGTCAGTGATGTGTAAAAATAGACCCTGTCGAGTGATGCATTTCGGGAAAAGTTTTGTGCCGCAGCAACGGAAAAAAGTGTATTTTTGCAACGTATGAATTATGCTGTTATCATAGCCAACCGTCTGGAACTCAACCAGCGGCAGGTCGAGAAGACCATCGAACTGCTCGAACAGGGGGCCACCGTGCCCTTCATAGCCCGCTACCGCAAGGAGGCCACCGGCTCGCTCAACGAGGTGCAGATTGCCGCCATACGCGACCTGCTGCTCCGGCTCAAAGAGCTCGACCGCCGCCGCGAGGCCATCCTGCAGAGCATCGACGAGCAGGGCAAACTGACCGACGAGCTGCGTCGGCAGATCGAGGCTGCGGACAATATGACAGACCTCGAAGACCTGTACCTGCCCTACCGCCCCAAGCGGCGCACGCGCGCCACCATAGCCATCGAGAAGGGCTACGAACCCCTGGCCGATGCCATCATGAGCGGTAAGTGGAGCGACGAGAACGGGAAATATACCGACGAGGACCTGCAGTATGCGCGCGACATCATAGCCGAGCGCCTGAGCGAGGATGCCGCCGCACGCCAGCGTGTGCGCAATGTCTTCCGCCGCAGGGCCATGCTCACCTCGGGCCTGGCGCGTGGCGTCAAAGACGACGACGAGCGCGTGGGCAAGTTCGAGTCGTGGCTCGACTGGAAGGAGCCCATCGCCAAAGCGCCCTCGCACCGCATACTGGCACTCTTCCGCGGCGAGGAGGCCGGCGTGCTCAAGGTGCACGTGCGCCCCGATGATGATGAAGAGGGCATCAATGCCTTGAGCATCAGGCAGAAGGTATACACCGACCAGACGACGCGGCAGATGCGCTTAGCCACCGAAGACAGCTATAAACGCCTGGTCGGGCCGTCGATAGAGACCGAGTTTCGCAACCAGCTCAAAGAGCGCGCCGACCGCGAGGCCATACGCGTCTTCGCCGAGAACCTGCGCCAGTTGCTGCTGGCCGCCCCGATGGGGCAGAAGCGCACCCTGGCCATCGACCCGGGCTTCCGCACCGGATGCAAGGTGGTGTGCCTCGACGCGCAGGGCCAGCTGCTTCACAACGAGACCATCTACCCCTTCACCTCTGTGCGCGAAGAGCGGGCCGCCATCAACAAGCTCGAAGCCCTGGTCGAAGCCTTCCAGATCGAGGCCATAGCCATCGGCAACGGCACCGCCGGCCGCGAAACCGAAGAGGTGGTGCAGCGCTGCCGGTTCAACCGCAAGGTGGTGGCCGTCAGCGTCAGCGAAGCCGGCGCCAGCGTCTACAGCGCCAGCGACGTGGCCCGCCGCGAGTTTCCGGACTACGACATCACCGTCCGCGGCGCCGTCAGCATCGGCCGCCGTCTGATGGACCCCCTCTCCGAGCTCGTCAAGATCGACCCCAAGAGCATCGGCGTGGGGCAGTATCAGCACGACGTGGACCAGAAGCTGTTGGCCGAGAGCCTGGCGGACACGGTGGAGAGCTGCGTCAACAGCGTCGGCGTCGAGCTCAACACCGCCAGCCGCGAGCTGCTGAGCTACGTCAGCGGCATCGGCCCCGCCTTGGCCGAAAAGATTGTGGTACACCGCAACAAGAACGGCGCCTTCGCCTCGCGGCAGTCGTTGCGCGACGTCAAAGGACTCGGCGACAAAGCCTTCGAACAATGCGCTGGCTTCTTGCGCGTCCGCGAGAGCCAGAACCCACTGGACCGCAGTGCCGTGCATCCCGAACGCTACGCCCTCGTCGAGCGCATGGCCAAAAGCGTCGGCACCGATGTGCAGACCCTCATGAAAGACAAGGCTTTGCGCAGCAAAATACACCTCGACGACTTCGTTACACCCGACTGCGGCATGCCCACCCTCCAGGATATCATGCGCGAGCTCGACAAGCCGGGCCTCGATCCGCGTGCGAGGTTCGAGGTGTTCGAGTTCGACAAGAGCGTCAGCAAGATAGAGGATGTCAAAGAAGGCATGGTCCTGCCGGGCATAGTGACCAACATCACAGCCTTCGGCGCCTTTGTCGACATCGGGGTGCATCAGGACGGCCTCGTCCACATCAGCCAGATGGCGTCCCGCCGCGTGGCTGACCCCTCCGAGGTGGTCCACCTGCACCAGCACCTCAAGGTCAAAGTGCTCGAAGTGGACCTGCGCCGCCACCGCATCAGCCTCACCTTGAAAGGAATTGAGAATTGAGAATGTGTTAATTCAAACAACGATATGGAACAACAACAGAAAAAACCTTTGAGTTTCGGAGCCACGATGCTGGCCAGCGCGCTGGGCATCGTCATAGTGTCGGCAGTCTTCGGACTGTTGATGCTCATCTCGCTCATCAGCATGATTGTGTCGCTCAGCAAGATGGACAAGAACGACACCACGGTGGTCAAAGTCGGCAGCGTACTGCAGGTCGACCTCAGCACCATCAGCGGCGACCGCACAGGCACAGGCCTGCAGATGTCGTTCGGCAACATCAACACCGTAGGCCTCATCGACGCCTGCGCCGCCATCCGTGCCGCCGGCACCGACGAGAACATCAACGCCGTCTACGTCACCGACCAGGGCGTCGACGCCCTCTCGTGGGGCTCGCTCACCGAGCTGCGTCAGGCCTTGGCCGACTTCCAGGCGAGCGGCAAGCCCGTCGTGAGCTATGCCACGGGCTATTCGCAGCCGGGCTACTACCTCTGCTCGACGGCCGACATCGTGACGCTGCACCCCAGCGGCATGGTCGACTTCCGCGGCATGGGCGCCGAGGTGATGTACTACAAAGACCTGCTCGACAAACTCGGTGTCGAGATGCAGCTCATACGTCCGGAAAGCTGTGCCTACAAGAGCGCCGGCGAGGTCTACACCCTCAACCACATGAGCCCGGCCAACCGCGAGCAGATACGCGCCTATATCTCCAGCATCTGGCATACCGCCACAGCGCAGATTGCCGCCAGCCGCAACAAAGACCACTTCTCGCACCGCGACGTGACCGACTTCGACGGGCTCACCGTGGCCGACCTCAACCGCATAGCCGACAACCTGAGCGGCTACCTGGCCTCAGATGCCCGCGCCGAACACTTGGTCGACTCACTCTGCTTCGAGTCCGACGTCAGGCACATGCTGCGCGACGACTTCGGCGGCAAGCAGCTGATTCCTGTCGCCAAATACGCCGCCAACGTCAAGAAAGCTCTCCCCGTACACAAAGACCATATCGCCGTCATCTATGCCGAAGGCAACGTGGTCGACGGTTCGGCCCGCGGCTTCGACCAGGGCGTCTACGGCGACGACATAGTGAAAGCCCTGCGCGAGGCTGCCAACGACGAGAGTGTGAAAGCCATCGTGCTGCGCGTCAACTCGCCCGGCGGCCAGGCCACCGCCAGCGAAGCCATGACCTACGCCGTGCGCCAGGCCCGCGCCAAGAAGCCTGTCGTGGTAAGCATGGGCGACCTCGCCGCTTCGGCGGGCTACGAGATGAGCTGCCTGGCCGACGTCATCGTGGCCCAACCCACCACCATCACCGGCTCTATCGGAGTGTTCGGCACCGTGCCCAACATCGGTAAGATGCTCAGCAAAAAGCTCGGCCTCAACACCGACACCGTCAGCACCAACCGCAATGCCTCCGGCCTCAACATCATGCGTCCGCTTTCGCCCACAGCCATGGCCATGATGGAGCGCAACGTCGAGGATTTCTACAAGGTCTTCGTCGGTCGCGTGGCTGAAGGCCGCCACATGCAGTACGACGACGTACACCGCATAGCCCGCGGCCGTGTATGGACCGGCGCCGACGCCATAGGCATCGGCCTGGTGGACACGCTCGGCGGCATCGACCTCGCCTTCAGCATCGCAGCCGAGAAGGCCGGCGTGGAGAAATACAGCGTCGTCGAGTTCCCGAAAGAGAAAGACACCTGGACGCAGCTGATGGAGCTTATGGGCGAAGAGAGCGACAGCGACCTCACGCTGGCCGACAAAGCCCGCCTCGCCGTCTGGTACCGCACCGCCAAGCCCACCATACTCTCGCGCACAGAGAGCGACCTGCGCTATGTGGCCACCGCCGAAGGCCTGCAGGCACGCATACCTTTCATAACAGTGACCATGTAGGGCACACAGGATACTAAAAAGAGCCACGGATTGACCGAAAGGACAATCCGTGGCTTCTTTTTATACTTGAACGTATCTGTTTAGAGCTTGTCGTTCGAGCCGAGGACGTTGACAATCTTGTGGATGTACATCTTCTTCATGCTCTCGCGGGCGGGCTTGAGGTACTGGCGGGGGTCGAAGTGGTCGGGGTGCTCGGCCAGATGTTTGCGGATGGCGGCGGTCATGGCCAGGCGACTGTCGCTGTCGATGTTGATCTTGCAGACGGCGCTCTTGGCGGCTTTGCGCAGCTGTTCCTCGGGGATGCCGACGGCGGCCTTCAGGGCGCCACCGTTGGCGTTGATGGTGTCAACCTCGTCCTGCGGCACCGAGCTCGAACCGTGCAGCACGATGGGGAAGCCGGGGAGCTTCTTTTCGACGGCCTCGAGCACGTCGAATGCCAGTGGCGGCGGCACCAGACGGCCGGTCTGGGGGTCGACGGTGCACTGTTCGGGTTTGAACTTGTAGGCGCCGTGGCTGGTGCCGATGCTGATGGCCAGCGAGTCGCAGCCGGTGCGGGTGGCGAAGTCGATGACCTCTTCGGGCTTGGTGTAGTGGCTCACCTCGGATGCCACCTCGTCTTCGACGCCGGCCAGCACGCCGAGCTCGCACTCGACGGTGACGTCGTACTTGTGGGCGTACTCAACCACCTGGCGCGAGATGCGGATATTTTCCTCGTAGGGCAGGGCGCTGCCGTCGTACATCACCGAGCTGAAGCCCATGTCGATGCAGCTCTTGCAGGTCTCGAAGCTGTCGCCGTGGTCGAGGTGGAGCACGATCTGGGGGTTGGGGCAGCCGAGTTCCTTGGCGTACTCGACGGCGCCTTCGGCCATGTAGCGCAGCAGGGTGGGGTTGGCGTATTCGCGCGCACCCTTGCTCACCTGCAGAATGACGGGACTCTTGGTCTCGACGGCGGCCATGATGATGGCCTGCATCTGCTCCATGTTGTTGAAGTTGAATGCCGGGATGGCGTAGCCGCCGCTGACGGCTTTCTTGAACATCTCGCGGGTGTTCACCAGTCCTAATTTTTTGTAGTCTACCATATTGTTGCTGTTTTTATTTATTGTTGAATTGATTTTGCAAAAGTACGCATTATAATCGACATGGCAAAATTTATTTCGCGAAGATGCCGAAGACGGCGGCGCCGCTGCCGGTCATGGAGGCGTAGATGGCGCCGCGGCGGTACATGTCTTCTTTCAGTGCGGCGATGGCGGGGTGGGCCGGGAAGACCGACGCCTCGAAGTCGTTGACGATGAGGCTGCGCCATTCGTCGACGGGGCGGCGGACGGCCTGACGGAGGTCGCAATGCTGTTGCGACACCCCCAACCGCAGTCCGGCGTAGGCCTCCTTGGTGGAGACGTGTTCGCCGTCGGGAATCTCGACGACCACTTTCCACTTTCCGTTTTCCGCTTTCCACTCAAGTGGTTCCAGCTGGTCGCCGATGCCGGTGGCGTAGGCAGGGCGGTTCTGGACGAAGAAGGCGCAGTCGGCGCCCAGCCGTGCGGCGCGGCGTTCGAGGCCTGCGGCATCGAGGCCGAGGCCGAACATCTCGTTCAGCATCTTCAGCGTGAAGGCAGCGTCGCTGCTGCCGCCGCCGAGACCGGCCCCGAAGGGGATGTTTTTCTTCAGGCGTATGTGTACGGGCGCGATGCCGAACTCGTCGTGCAGCAGCCGCCAGGCTTTCATGCACAGGTTGTCGTCGGGTGCGCTGTCCAAAACAATGCCCTCCTGTTCTAAAGTGGAAAGTGGAAAGTGGAAAGTGGAAAGATTGGCTGACGCGTCAGGCTTTCCACTT
>JAFVWV010000076.1 GCA_017501495.1 Bacteroidales bacterium
GCGCGTGACCAGCGACGGCGTGGAGTTCGACGTCCGCTTCTGGGGCCGTCCGATGGCGCACTGCACCTTCGTCAGCGACGACCCGGCGTTGCTCTCCACCCGCCTGCTTGACATGCCCGAGGTGAGCGAGCTGGTGCTGCACGTGGTCTTTGTGCAGCTGCTGACCTCCGACAAGGCCGACATGGAGGACGAGTGGAACGACGTCATGGAGGAGCTTGTCGACGCCCAAGAGAAGGCTGAAGAGGCCCGGCAGACCGCGAGCACGACGCTGATAGACACCGTCTTCGTCTCGCACGGCTGCTCGGCCGACCGCGCTTTCGACCGCCTGGAACAGCGCGCCAAGAAGCTGGGCTTCGGCAGCTTCGAGCTGCACCACCAGGCTGGGCACAAGGGCTGCTACATGCAATGCACCCACGGCCTGGGCGGCGTCAATAAATGCATTCGCCGCATGGAGGAGATGTCCAAGGTGGCCTCCGACGCGGGTATGGGCTTCAGCGTCAAGCACAACGGCGACCCGCACTTCGCCTGCACCTTCCGTGCCTGGAAGGCCGACTGATGAAACCTTTTAAAAAAAGAATCGCCCCCCGGAACTGCTTCCGAGGGGCGATTTGTTTTGCTGTCGGCAGTTGGATTTACTGCTGCGAGAATGTCAGTGTGAGCTTGTCGGTGCCGAACATGGCGGCGAGTTCTTCGTCGTCGATCTTCTGTTCCACGGTGATGGTCTCGGCTTTCTTGTCGTAGGTGAAAGTCTGTTCGCCATCGAATACACCCTTCTCACCGTCGAAGGTGTAGGTGCCGGTGGTGGTCTCGGAGTCCATATTCTGGGTCATGCCCATGACCGACATGGTGCCGGAAGTGGTCAGGGAGTACTTGGTGGCATCGGTGAAATTAAGGTTGAAGGCCATGCTGACGCTGGCATCCATACCTTGATAGGTAATGGTTTTGTTGTAGTTGGCTTTCCATTTGGTACCGGGCAGTTCGATGTCCTTGCTGCAGCTTGTGAAGAGCATCACCACGACGGCAGCCATTGCGATAAAGATGTTTTTTTTCATGATGTTGGTTGTTTAAGTTTGTAATTGTCTTTCTTTTAAAATCGAGTGCAAAAATAGCATTTTTTTCTTACACAGAATGAAAAATCCTTTTAATTTAAATTTATTTAACGTTATACTCTGTCTGTATTGCTGTGTCTGTCATGGGGTTTGCTATGCTGCACCGCGGCCGGTGTTGATGTGGGCGGATATGCCGACGGCAGGGTAGGGCTCCATGGCTGTGATGTTTGTGGCAGCTCCGAAATGAATGTTCATGAAGTATTGAAAAACAGATTTTATTTTGTCATGTCGAATGACTTTTGTATCTTTGCACTTTCATCCACAAGGGTGCAGGTGCTGTAGCCCGCTGTGGGTCAATTTGATAAATAGGAAACTGAATAATAAATAATGGATAAGAAATCAATCATTGGATTTGTACTCATCATTGCCATCTTCATTGGCTACACCGCGTGGGTGGCTCCGAGCAAGGAAGAGCGTGCCGAGCAGCAGCGCGTCTATGACAGCATGATGGCCGCCAACCTTGAGGCACAACGCATCGAGGACTCTATCTTTGCCGCCAAGGCTGTGCAAGACAGCCTCTTGGCTGCTGGCGACAGCGTTGCCGCAGCTCAGGGCATACGCCGTGTGCAGGATATGGGCGCCTTCAACCTCGCTGCACAGGGTGCACCGCAGATTATTACCTTGGGCAACGACCTGATGCAGGTGGAACTGAACACCCTCGGTGCCCAGGTGAACCGCGTGGTGTTGAGCGACTATCGCACCTACGACAGCAACGAGCTGGTGCTCATAACCCCGGCCGACGACAATATGAACCTCATCTTCTCGACCACCGAAAACCGCGTGGTTAACACACGCGACCTGGTGTTCGAGCCGGTTGCAGTCAATGATACCATGGCGCGTTTGCGCGCTGTGGTCGACAGTTCGATGAGCCGCTACCTCGAGTTCTGCTACACGATGCATCAAGGCAGTTATGAGGTGGGCTTCGATGTGGAGTTTGTGGGCCTTGGAGGTTTGGTGCGCGATGTCCCCTATATGGATTTCCAGTGGCACAACCGCATGCTGCGCCAAGAGAAGGTGAACAGCGGCAGCCGTGGCCGCAGCAACCGCAACAGCGACCGCGAACGCTACTACACCAGCATCTACTACAAGACCCCGAGCGACAAGAGCCCCGACAACCTGAGCCTCGGCCAGGACAAGAAGGAGCACGTAAAGGTGAAGCTCGACTGGGTGGCCTTCAAGCAGCAGTACTTCGCAGCCATCATGACGGCCGAGGGCGGCGTTCCGTTCGAGAACGCAGACGTCGAGGTGAGCACCGACAAACGCGACACGGCGAAGAATTACCTGACCGATATGAACGCTGTTATCGGTCTCGCCTACAATCACCAGCATCCGCAGATGCACATGGGCTTCTACTATGGTCCCACCAAGCTGCGCGACTTGCGCGCCATGCACCGCGGCTACGACCGTATGCTGCCCCTCGGATGGACCATCATCTCGAAGAGTGTCAGCCGCTACCTTATCGTGCCGGTGTTCAACTTCCTCGAGCAGTTCAACTGGAACTATGGCATCATCATTATCGTCTTCACGCTCCTTATCCGCCTTATCCTGCTGCCGCTGGTGTACAAGAGCTACCAGGGCGGCGCCATCATGCGTGTGCTGAAGCCCGAGATGGATGCCCTCAACAAGAAATACCCCAAGCAGGAGCAGGCCATGCAGAAGCAGCAGGAGATGATGGCTCTGCAGAAAAGGGCAGGATACAGCCCGATGGCTGGATGCCTGCCGGTGCTCATACAGATGCCTTTCCTGACGGCTATGTTCATGTTCTTCCCCATTGCCATCGAGCTGCGCCAGAAGCCTTTCCTCTGGTGCAACGACCTCTCCAACTACGACTCGATACTCGACTTCGGGTTCAACATATGGCTCTACGGCGACCACATCTCGCTGTTCTGCCTGCTGATGTTCGGCATGCAGTTCTTCTACACGTGGTATACCATGCGTCAGCAGGCTGGTACGCAGAGCATGCCTGGCATGAAGTTCATGATGTACTTCATGCCCTTCATGATGCTCTTCATCTTCAACAGCCAGAGCGCCGGATTGAACCTGTACTACCTCATCTCGCTGACCTTCACGATGACGGTGATGATGCTCATACGCCGCTTCACGAGCGAGAAGAAGGTGCGCGCCCGCATGGCCGCCTACGACAAAAAGCACGCCGCCGGCAATGGCCAGCCCAAGAAAAAGAGCAACTTCCAGAAGCGTCTGGAGGAAATGCAGAAGATGGCCGAGCAGATGCAGAAAGAACAGAATAATAAACGATAAACAAACAATAAATAAAACATCAAAATCATGGTAGTCGTACTTGTCACGATATTCATTTTGGGCTATGCCTGCATAGCTCTGGAGCACCCGCTCAAAATCAACAAGACGGCCTCGGCGCTGCTGCTCGGCGTGCTGGTATGGGCTGTCTACAACATGTTCAATATCAACAATCCCGAGGTGATGATGCAGTTTGGCGGCCTTGAAGGCTACCGCCACTTCGTCAGCGAGAGCTTGGTGGAAAACCTCGGCGAGACGGCCGAGATAGTCTTCTTCCTGCTCGGTGCTATGACCATCGTTACCCTGATTGAAGACTATCAGGGCTTCACCATCATTACCGACAAGATTACCACCACCGACAAGAAGAAGCTTCTCTGGGTGGTCAGCATCCTGACCTTCTTCCTCTCGGCCCTGCTCGACAACATGACCACCGCCATCGTTATGGTGGCTCTGCTGCGCAAACTCATCGCCGATAAGAAAGAACGCTGGCTTTATGCCGGCATGGTGATTCTTGCCGCCAACGCCGGTGGTGCCTGGAGTCCTATTGGCGACGTGACCACCATCATGTTGTGGATCGGTGGCCAAGTGACCACCGTCAACATCATGGTCAAAACCATTGTGGCCTCGTTGGTGTGCATGGTGGTGCCGGTGCTCATCGTCGGAGCCACGCTCAAGGGCAATATCGAGCGTCCCGAAGCCGACCATAGCGGTGTCGAGGTGCCGATGCACCTGCGCCGTCTGGTGCTCTTCATGGGTGTCGGTGCCTTGGTGCTTGTGCCCATACTGAAGAGCATCAGCCATCTGCCTCCCTACCTCTTCATGCTTGGCGGCTTGGCTGTGCTGTGGGTGACCACCGAGATTATCAGTCGCAAATATGAGAAAGAGGGTCACAAACTGCCCACAGCCGTCAGCACCCTCGAACATGTCGACGTGCCCACCATTCTCTTCTTCCTCGGCATCCTTATGGCCGTGAGTTGCCTGAAGGTCAGCGGAGTCCTCGGCATGCTCGCCGGCGGCCTCAACAGTGCCTTCGGCACCGAAGCACCCGGCTTCTTCTTCATCGACCTTATCATCGGCATCCTTTCGTCGGTGGTCGACAATGTGCCCCTGGTGGCTGCCGCCATGGGTATGTATCCCATCACTGGTGCTGTAGTCGACTTTGCCACCAACCATCCCTTCTGGGAGTTCCTGGCCTACTGCGCCGGTACCGGTGGATCGCTCCTCATCATCGGCTCTGCCGCCGGTGTGGCTGTCATGGGCATGGAGAAAATCGACTTCATCTGGTACCTCAAAAAAATCACCCTTCTGGCCTTGGCTGGCTACATCGCCGGTGCTTTGGTCTTCATCGCCATGGATGTCACTCTTTTCGAGAGCATCCCCTGGCTGGCTAATCTGAAATGAAACAACTCTGGATTGAATTCAGGATGCGCCCGCTGTGGCGCAAGATATGCGACATCCTGCTGGTGCTCTTTGCACTGGCAGGTGCCGCTATTATAGGGGCCTGGGGCCTCTATCAGCTGGGCGTAACCAACAACCGTGGCGCCGTAGACAAGAACTACCGCTCTCTTATGTCGGTCAGCGAACTTGAAGACTTGAAGCACGCGAAGCTCACACGTGAGCAGGTCGACGAGCTTTGGGCCATGCAGTACGCCCGCTTGGCGGCTTTGGCTCGCTTTTATCCCGAGAATGCACGCCTGATACTAAGCGCTGCTCAGCATAGCGACGACCCCGTGCTGGTCGACCGTATGGTCGCTGCTGCACAAATATATATGGATGAGAACGACAGCGTCGACCGCCTGGCCGACCGGCTTGCTGCCCTGCTCTCCACCGTGCCGCAACAGCAGCGTGGAAACATAATACCGTGGATGCAGGGTGCGGAATGGTCTGCACTGAAAGAGGCTATCACACGCGACAGCGCCCTCATCAACGAAGCCGGACGCCTCACGGGTGTGGAACCGCGCCTCATCGTCGGTTGCCTCATCGGCGAGCAGATTCGTCTTTTCAACTCCAAACGCGAGATGTACAAGAAGTACCTCGGCCCCGTCAAGGTGCTCAGCGTGCAGAGCCAGTTCAGCTATGGCGTCAACGGCATCAAGGATTTCACGGCCGAGGCTGTCGAGCAGCACCTGAAGGACCCGACGAGCGAGTACTATATGGGCAAGGCCTACGAGCACCTGCTCGACTTTGCCACCGACGACCACGCCACCGAACGCTACAACCGCCTTGTCGATTACCGCAACCATTTGTATTCCTATATCTACACCGGCTGCATTCTGCATCAGACTATGCTGCAATGGCGCCGTGCAGGCTACGACATCAGCGATCGACCCGACATCCTCTTCACACTCTTCAATGTCGGCTTCAGCCAGTCGGTGCCCAAGGCCGACCCGGTGCCGGGCGGCAGCCATATCACCGTCGGCGAACGTGTCTACACCTTCGGCGGCATCGGATTTGACTTCTATTATAGCGGCGAGCTGGCTGCGGCATTCCCGTTCCATCGCCAGCGTTTTGTCAGCAGCGACCGCCCCTTGTCTGCCGATGACATCGAGCGCATACAGCAAAATATGAGCGATTGCTCGCGGCCGGAATACGGCCACGAGTACCGCCACGACAGCACCGACAATGCGGCGCTTGCTCCGACCGACCCGCCCGACCCCTACGGCATCGACCACAACACCGTGCGCCCGGCCGAGCATACGGCGCAATGATTTTTCACGGCGCGATACAATAATCGGCACCAATATACGTTATTAGGTGCATGAAAATCTTCGTCAGGTTATTGACCGTTGCGGCGTTGTTGTCTGTTGCTGTGCCTGTGTTGGCCCACGACTTCTCGGCTGTGGTGCCGGGTGGGCAGACGCTCTACTTCAACGTGGTGAACGGAGCGGCCGTGGTGACTTATCCGGCCGATGTCACTGCGCCTGTCACGGGTTGGAATGGCTATCAGCGTCCTTCCGGAGCCCTCACGATTCCCTCTACCGTCAGCAACGGCACCGCGACCTACAATGTCGTGGCTATTGACAGGTACGCTTTCTATGGCTGCAATGCATTGACCTCGCTGACAGTCTCCGAGGGCGTGACGGCCATCAGGGGCCGGGCCTTCTACGACTGTACCGCCATCACCGATGTCATCCTGCCGTCAACACTTGACAGCATTGGCACATATGCATTCCATAATTGTTCGTCCCTGGCCGAAGTGACAGCCCTCAGCATCGCTCCCCCGGCCACCTATGCCACGGTTTTCGATAATATCGACCTGTCAACCTGCACCCTGCATGTCTCATGCCAGGCGGTGGCGAATTATGCCGCTGTCGAGCCGTGGAGCCAGTTTGGTACTATCGCCGACGCCGGTTGCACAGCCACCCTCGCCGTTTCGGCCAACGATGCCTCCCGTGGCAGCGTCAGCGGCGGCGGCACCTACAGTGTGGGCACTTCGGTGGTGCTTACAGCCACACCTGCAGCAGGATGCTTTTTCGCCTGCTGGAACGACGGCGACACTCTCAACCCGCGCGTCGTTACGCTTAACTCAGACCTTCAGTTCAAGGCTTTCTTTTTTGCCTGCATTCACGATACCGTAAGCGGCGTCGGCGTACAGCACGACACTGTCTACGTCACCACAATCCTGCGCGACACGGTCTTTGTTACCATCCACGACACTGTGACCGTCCACGACGGCGGCCAACCCACGTTCTGCAACCTTCAGGTGGTCAGTGGCGACCCTGCCCTCGGCATCGCTGCCGGAAGCTGCATTGTGCCGGCTGGTACGGTGATCGAGATATGCGCCTTGCCGTTCGAGGGCTTCTCTTTCTCGCGTTGGCTCGACGGCTCGACCGACAACCCGCGTCGTGTGCAGGTGTCGTCAGACCGGACATACACGGCCCTTTTCGCCACCGGACAGAGCGGTGCATCCGCAGCCGGTGCATTGCGCTGGAGCGCTGCTGCCAGCGGTCTCACGATTACCGTCTCCGGCGCTGCCACCAGGCAGGTTCGCATACTCGATATGCAGGGACGCCTCATGGCCGAAACCGCTGCTGCGTCAGACCGCGCATGTTTCGTCATGCCGCAGCCTGGCGCCTACCTCGTCCAGGTCGGCAGCGGTCCGGCCCGCAAGATTATTGTCACCGAATAATACTGTCAAATATAGATATACAGATATGAAACTACAATTTATGGGTGCCACCCGCGAGGTGACCGGCAGCAAACACCTTATCACAACCAAGAGCGGCTTGAAGATATTGCTCGACTGCGGCATGTATCAAGGCAAAGGCCTCGAGACCGACGCCATGAACCGCGACCTCGGCTTCGAACCCGAGGAAATCGATTATCTTGTGCTCAGTCATGCCCATATCGACCACAGCGGCCTGATACCTTATATCTACAAGAACGGCTTCCGCGGCACCGTGCTGTGCACTCCTGCCACACGCGACCTCTGTGCCATCATGCTGGCCGACGCCGGCCGCATACAGGAGCAGGATATCCACACCTTCAACAAGAAACGCAAGGCACAGGGCGAGGAACCGCTCGAACCTATCTACGACGAGCAGGACGCTCAGCAGTGTATGAGTTGCTTCATCAGCGTGCCTTATCATAAGAAGTTCAATATCGAAGGCGAGGTGACGGTCGAGTTTTTCGACGCCGGCCACATCCTCGGCTCGGCTTTCGTCTACCTCGAAATCAAGGATGGCCGCCGCAAGATACGTCTCGGCTTCACCGGCGATATCGGCCGCTACGACAAGCAGATACTCAAAGACCCCGAACCTTTCCCGCAGGTCGACTACCTCATCATGGAGAGCACATACGGCGACCGCCTGCACGAGAGCATACAGGACGCCGAGCAGGAGCTGCTGATGGCGGTGCTCGACACCTGCACCAAGAAGAAGGGCAAACTCATCATTCCTTCCTTCGCCATCGGTCGCGCACAGGAGATTATATACGCCCTCGACCGCTTGGAGAACAGCAAGTTGCTGCCCGATATCGACGTCTTCGTCGACAGCCCCCTCAGCATCAGCGCCACCAACATCATGCGCCTGCATACTGAGTGCTTCAACGACGAGATTGCAAAATACTGCCAAAACGACCCCGACCCCTTCGGTTTCGACCGTTTGCATTATATCCAGAGCGTCATGGAGAGCAAACAGCTCAATGTGCGCCACAAACCTTGTGTCATCATCGCTGCCAGCGGCATGATGGAGGCCGGCCGCGTCAAGCACCACTTGGCCAACCACATCGACAATCCCGCCACGACCATCCTATGCGTGGGCTACTGCGAGCCTTCGACCTTGGGCGCCAAGATTATGCGCGGCGACGAGGAGGTCTCCATCTTCGGCCAGCGCCATAAGGTGCGCGCCGAACTGCGCCGCATCGACTCCCTCTCCGGCCACGGCGACTATCGCGAGATGATGCGCTACATCTCCTGCCAGGACAAGAAGAAGGTGAAGCGCCTCTTCCTCGTCCACGGCGAGGAGGAAACGCAGCGGCATTTCGCTGAAATCCTTGGCAAGGACGGCTGGAAGAACGTCAGTATACCTGCCTTCCGCGAGGAGGTGGAAATCTGACGGCTATGCCCGACGGTCGCGAGCGTGCCTTCCGTGCGTGGCTGGTCTTTGTGCTGGCTGCAGGGGTGGTGTTGCGCGTGGCCGGGCTGTGGGCTCCGCTGACCCACGACGAGCTGAGCGCCATCGGGCGTCTGCAGTTCGACTCTTTCGCCGACCTCATACGCGGCGGCGTCTATCCCGACGGCCACCCGGCCGGCATGCAGGTCATGCTTTGGCTCTGGAGCCGTGTGGTGGGCACGGCGGCGCCATTGCTGCGGCTGCCCTTTACGCTTTTGTCGGCGGCCGCCATACCGCTGATTTACAGTGTCGGCCGCAGATGGTACGGCCGCATGGCCGGCCTGGCGGCAGCCACAGTGCTGGCTTTCAGCCAGTATGCGGTCTATTATGCCATGCCTGTACGCCCCTATGGCGCCGGGCTTTTCTTCGTCTTGCTGGCCGTGCATTTCTGGACGCGCATCTGCGTCGAGCATCGCGATGGATGGGGCTATGTCGCAGGCTTTGCGCTCATCGCGGCGGCTTGTGCCTATATGCACTATTTCTGTGCGTTGACGGTGGCTCTGCTTGCCCTCGCGGGCCTCTTTGTGGTCGGCCGCGGCGAGCGCCGGCGCTATCTCGGTGCCTGCTTTGCGGCGGTGCTGCTCTTCTTGCCACACCTCGGCATCACGCGCCATCAACTCTTTGACCTCCAGGGGGTAGGTGGATGGCTCGCGGCTCCCGAACCCGTTTTCCTTGTGCACTATCTCGGCTACCTTTGCCATCACAGCCTCGTCGTGCTGGCGGTCATGGTGGTTGCGTGGGCGCTTTTGTTCGACGTTTCGCCCCTCGGCGGCCGCTGGCGGCTGATGCTCGTCGCGCTGACGCTTTTCGTCCTGCCGTTGGCGGCTGGATATGTCTATTCGCGCTCCGTAAATCCTGTGCTTCAGTATTCTGTGCTTATATTCAGCTGGCCGTTTCTGCTGCTGGCTGCGGTCGGCTTTGTCGGCGAGCGCTGCAGCTGGCGCCATCTTGCTGCTTGTGCCGCGATAGGTGTGGCGCTGCTGGTGTCGCTCTTCGCCGGTCGTCGCCACTACGACGTGCTGCGGCGCGAGTATATAGCCTCTGCAGTCGATATGGCCCGCGATGCACGCCGCCGCTACGGGGCCGACAATGTGGCGCTATACCTGAAGATAAGTCCCTCGATGATTGCCTACTATGACACCTCTCTGGCTGTCGCTGCCGACACAGGCGGTGCTCCTGAAGCCGACTATGCCGTGGTGGCCAACCTCTTCGACGACAGCACCTTTGCTGTCATGCGCCGCTATCCTTACGTCGTCGATTCGCGTTTGTGCACCACCGCGCCGGTCTTTCTCCTCAGCCGCCGTGCCGCCGACGGCGAAATGTGGCCCGTCAGCAGGCTGAAAGAGGGTAGGGTGGCTGTCGACGGACAGTACACCTTCTTGCTCGATACCCTGGCTGCCGACATCGCCGCCGACCGCCACTTCGCCATTGTCGCCGAAGCCTTCGGCTCAGACAGCTCGCTGCAGCTTGTGATGGAATCGTGGGTGGGCCGCCGCTGCGTCGATTGGCGTTCGGTGCCGCTGGCCGACAGTGTCTGCCTGCCGCTCGGACAGGATCTCTGCATCAAAAGCCGCTCCGACATGCGCCGCTCGCGCATAAAAATCTTTATCCTTGCCCCCGATGCTCATTCGGCCGACTCTGTGGCCTTCCGCATCAGCACCGCCCCGGCCGACCCCTTCCGCTACGCCGTGATCGAAGAAATCTGATTCTTTCTTGTCATCTTCTTGATTGGCAGCGTCTTATGCGCTGTCGTGCTTCGCTGTGCAAAAATGTTGTCAAAAATTGAAAAACGACTCGAAAAGTGCCGTTTTTTACCCTCTGTAAGTGCCTGATTCTTACCACCCCCTCCTTATCAACTCTTACTCTCCTCTATACCTACGCTATACCCGCTCCTACTTTTGTAAGAGGAGAGTAGGAGCGGAGTAGGATGAGAGTAGGCGAAGGTAAGGAGCAAGGCACTCTGTGAACGGTATGCTGTGACCCGCCCACGGGCCTCAGAAACGCCGGCTGAATGAGACGTTTTGTAATAAATGTTTTGCCACATCGTGAAAAAGTTGTATTTTTGCACCTCGAAAAAAACAACTTGATTATGATAACATTCATCATTTCCGTTGTACTGCTTTTGCTCGGCTATTGGCTGTATTCCAAGTTGATAGAACGCATTATAGGTGTCGATCCCAAGCACGTGACGCCCGCCGTGGCGCACCCCGACGGGGTCGACTACGTGCCCATGAAGCCGTGGCGCGTGTTCCTCATCCAGTTCCTTAACATCGCGGGCGTTGGCCCCATCTGCGGCGCCATCATGGGTGCCCAGTTCGGCACCGCCTCGTTCCTGTGGATCGTGTTCGGCTGCATCTTCGCCGGTGCGGTGCACGACTTCATCAGCGGCTTCATCAGCCTGCGGCAGGACGGCGCCTCGCTGCCAGAGATACACGGCAAGTACCTCGGCAACGGCATGAAGCAGTTCATGCGCGGCTTCACAGTGCTGCTGATGATCCTGGTGGGTGCCGTCTTCGTGAACACGCCCGCCGTGCTGCTCAACCAGAACTTCACCCCCGACTGGAACATCTTTATATGGGTCGGCATCATCTTCGCCTACTACCTGCTGGCCACCCTGCTGCCTATCGACAAGGTGATTGGCAAGATTTACCCCATCTTCGGCATCCTGCTGCTGGCTATGGCTGTGGCCATCGTGGTGGCCTTCGTGGTCTACCGGGTGCCTGTGCCCGAGGTGTGGGACGGCCTGGAGAACCGCCACCCCAAGGCCGCCAGCAACCCCATCTTCCCCATGATGTTCATCAGCATCGCCTGCGGCGCCATCAGTGGCTTCCACGCCACGCAGAGCCCCCTCATGGCCCGCTGCATGGTCAATGAGAAGCAGGCCCGCCCCATCTTCTACGGCGCCATGATCACCGAAGGCGTCGTGGCCCTCATCTGGGCTGCCGCCGCCACCTATTTCTTCCACGACAAGCCTGAGCTCTGCATCGGCAAGAGCGGTAACGACATGGTGGGCGTCATCGCCAACGAGTGGTTCCCCAAGGTCATCGCCGTCATCTGCATCCTCGGTGTCATCAGCGCCGCCGTCACCAGCGGCGACACCGCCCTGCGGTCGGCCCGCCTCATCGTGGCCGACTTCATGCATGTGGACCAGAAGCCCATACCCAAGCGCCTGCTCGTGGCCCTGCCGGTCTTCGTGCTGGCCGCCGCACTGCTCATCTTCTCGCTGGCCGACGCCGAGGGCTTCCAGGTCATCTGGCGCTACTTCTCGTGGGCCAACCAGTTCCTGTCGATGGTCACGCTGTGGGCCATCACGGTCTTCCTTTCAAGGTACCTGCCCGGCAAGGGATGGTACTGGATCACCCTTATCCCCGCCCTCTTCATGAGCATGGTGACCATCAGCTTCCTGCTGGTGGCCGAGAAGGAGGGCCTCGGCAGCATCCTGCCCCGCACCGCCGGCTACTGCATCGCCGCCGTCATCACCGCAGCCCTCGGCGTGCTGTTTTTCGCCAAGAAAAAGCGTGGTGAAACAATAAAATAATAAAAAACACGTTGCTATTACAGAAAAAGTTGTATCTTTGCACTTTGAAAATAATGACAGAAATGAAGAAAAATATCGCTCTCATCCTTGCCCTGCTCGTTGTGGGCACGGCATTTGCAGGTCCCAAGCCCCGCAAGAACTCGCGCACCGAAATGGGCATCCACGGCAACGCGTTGTATGTGATTGAGTACACCTACAACCTGCGCGGAGGCCGCGACGGTGGCCGTCAGCTCATCTGCATCGACAGCATCACCTTCGACAAGCGCGGCAACTTCGCCGACAAGTTCCGCACCAAGGCCGACGACTACACGTGGTACTCGTATTTCTTCGACGTCAACGGCTACAGCCTCGGCTGGAACGAATACAACCGCGAGAAGATGCTCACCGGTCGCACGGCCTACCTCAACGACCGCGACGGCAACCGCATCGAGCGCACCGTCTTCCTCGGCAACCAGATGACCAAGAAGGAGAGCAGCACCTTCAAGAACGGCCAGAAGGTGGAGGAGCAGAGCTTCGATGAGACCGGCGAGATGACCGAGAAGCGCACCTACAAGTACGACCAGAAGGGCAACTGCACCGAGATGGAGTTCTACAACCGCGACGGCGAGTTGATGCAGCACTACCTCTACAAATACGACGCCCGCGGCAACCGCATAGAGTGGCGCTTCTACGACGCCGACGAATTCCTCTCGGCCCTCACCACCTACTACTACGACGACCACGACAACCTCATCGAGGTGAGTTCGTTCAACTACGACGAGCACCTCAACTGGAAGCACTCGTACGTCTACGAATAC
>JAFVWV010000077.1 GCA_017501495.1 Bacteroidales bacterium
CATATCAACGAGACATCAACGATATATCAACGATATTTCGACGATTACAATCGTTGAAATATCGTTGATATATCGTTGATGTATCGTTGATATGCGCTCCCGGTAGGCTCCCAGACCACAAAAAAACGACAAAAAAACGCCTTCGGCACAATATTTTTCGCCAAATCGAATTTATTTTGTATATTTGCAGCATATTTAAAAACCTTCAACATGAAACAACTCATTGAATGCGTGCCCAATATCAGCGAAGGCCGCAACATGGATATCATCAACCAGGTGACTGCCGAGATAGAGAAAATCGAAGGCGTCAAACTCCTCGACGTCGACCCCGGCCAGACCACCAACCGCACCGTCATCACCTTCGTCGGCGAACCCGAGCCCGTGCTCGAAGCCGCCTACCAGGTGGTCAAGAAAGCATCCGAACTCATCGACATGAGCCAGCACCACGGCGCCCACCCGCGCCAAGGCGCCACCGACGTCTGCCCGCTCATCCCCGTGGCAGGCATCACGATGGACGAGGTGGTCGAATACGCCCACCGCTTGGCCAAGCGTATCGGCGACGAGCTCCAGATTCCCATCTACTGCTACGAAAACGCAGCCTTCATCCCCGAACGCCGCAACCTGGCCTACTGCCGCACAGGCGAATACGAGAGCCTCAGCAGCCGCCTTGGCACCGAGCAGTGGCGCCCCGACTTCGGTCCCAACGCATGGAACGAACACACCGCCCGCACCGGCGCCACACAGGTCGGTGCTCGCGACTTCCTCGTGGCCATCAACTATAACCTCAACACCACCAGCACCCGCCGCGCCAACGCCATAGCATTCGACGTGCGCGAAAAAGGCCGCCCCATGCGCGAAGGCGGCGTGCCCAGCGGCAAACCCATCAAAGACGAAAACGGCAAGACCATCATGATTCCCGGCACCCTCAAGGGCACCAAGGCAATCGGCTGGTACATCGAAGACTACGGCATCGCTCAGGTCAGCATGAACATCACCTCCATCAAGGTGGCCCCGGTCCACCTCTGCTTCGACGAGGTGTGCCGCTGCGCCGCCAACCGCGGTCTGCGCGTCACCGGATGCGAAATCGTCGGCCTCATACCAAAGAGCGTGCTGATCGATGCCGGCAAGTACTACTTAGCCAAACAGAAACGCTCCCTCGGCGTAAGCGAGGAAGAAATCATGAAGGTGGCCATCAAGAGCATGGGGCTCGACGACCTCAAACCATTCGACCCCAAAGAGAAAGTCATCGAATACCTCATCGAAGACCATAGCAAAAAGAAACTCGTCGACCTCACCTGCCGCGGCTTCTGCGACGAGACGGCCAGCGAGAGCCCCGCTCCCGGCGGCGGCAGCGTAAGCGCCTACATGGGCGCCCTGGCCGCCAGCCTCGGCACCATGGTGGCCAACCTCACCGGCGGCAAGGCCGCCTACGACGACCAATGGGAGAAATTCTCCGATGTGGCCGTCAAGGGCCAGCAGCTCAAAGACGAACTGCTCCACCTCGTCGACGAAGACACCGAAGCCTTCAACCGCATCATGAACGCCTTCGGCCTGCCCAAGAAAACCGACGAAGAAAAAGCCGCCCGCAGCGCCGCCATCCAGGAGGCCACACGCTACGCCACCGAGGTGCCCTTCCGCACCATGCAGCGCTCGCTCGAGGCCTTCGAAGTCTGCCGCGCCATGGTCGAATGGGGCAACCCCAACAGCGTCACCGACGGCGGCGTCGGCAGCCTCGCCGCCCGCAGCGCCGTCATGGGTGCCCACCTCAACGTCAAAATCAACGCCTCCTCGCTCAAAGACGAAGCCTTCAAGGCCGACATCCTGGCCCGCGCCGCCGCCATCGAGGCCGAGGCCATCAAGCAGGAAGCCGAGATACTCAAAATCGTCAACGAAAAGATTGGACTATAAAATGAAAAAGAAAGCTCTGATGTTCATGGCAGCGGCCGTGGTAGCCCTCGTGGCCGCCAGCTGCACCCACCACACCTGCCCCGCCTATCGCGGCAGTTCCGCAATGGCCGAAAGCCCCGTAGTGGTAGAGCAGGCCTGACCGAACGGGCAAACAAACACCCACCTGCGGATTGTTGACCTCAATAATCCGCAGGTGGGTATTTGATATTTTGGGTTAAAGTTTAAAGTTATTACTCCCCGCCGAACTCCATGAGGTAGGCCTTGATAAACTCGTCGATGTGGCCGTCCATGACGCCGGCCACGTCGGAGGTTTGGTAGCCGGTGCGGTGGTCTTTCACGCGGCGATCGTCCATCACATACGAACGTATCTGCGAGCCCCATTCTATTTTCTTTTGGCTGGCCTTGATTTTGGCCTGCTCCTCCATGCGGTGCTTCATCTCGCGGTCGTAGAGCTGCGAGCGCAGCAGGCGCATGGCGTTCTCCTTGTTCTTGGGCTGGTCACGCGTCTCCGTGTTCTCGATGAGGATTTCCTCTTCAACGCCAGTGTAGGGGTCCTTGTATTGATAGCGCAGACGCACGCCGCTCTCCACCTTGTTCACGTTCTGTCCGCCGGCGCCGCCGCTGCGGAAAGTGTCCCAACTCAACTTCGACATATCGACGACCACTTCTATGGAATCGTCGACCAGCGGTGTGACGCTGACCGATGTGAACGATGTCATGCGTTTGCCCTGGGCATTGAAAGGCGAGACACGCACCAAGCGGTGCACGCCGGTTTCGCTCTTCAGGTAGCCGTATGCAAATTCGCCCTCTATCTGCAGCGTGCAGCTCTTGATACCGGCGCCTTCGCCGTCGAGCGAGTTGCTGATGGCCACCTTGTAGCCGTGTGTTTCGGCGTAGCGTATATACATGCGCATGAGCATCTCGGCCCAGTCTTGGGCTTCGACGCCGCCGGCACCGGCGTTGATGCTCAGCACGGCGTCCAGACGGTCGCTGTCGCTGCGAAGCATATTCTTGAATTCCAGTTCTTCGACCTTCTTCTGCGTGGCGGCTATCTGCGCCACGAGTTCCTCTTCCGAGGCATCGCCGGCATCGAAGAATTCGCCCATAACCTCGAGGTCTCCGCAGGCTTCGTCGACCTCGTTGTATGCGGTCACCCAGCTTTTCTTGGCGTTGATGCCTTTGACCACTTTCTGGGCCTCTTTGGGGTCGTTCCAGAAATCGGGCGCCTCGGTCTTTTTCTCTTCTTCGGCTATCCAAGCCTTCTTGTCGTCGATTTCGAGGAATTTCTTCAGCGCCTCTTTGCGCTGTATCAGGTCTTTTATCTGTTCTTGGTTGGTCATAATTCAAAACAAAAAAAGGGCAAGCTGATTATATCGCACCGCTACAACCAAACACCCTTGCTGTATTCCTACCCTGGGGGATTCAATGGGAGCTGGTCGTATAAGACTTGCCCAAATCTCTATTCCGCTTTCGGAATTTGGCTGCAAAAGTACTACTTTTCTGCGAATTGACCAAATTTTTTTTGCAAATGGCTGTATCTGCGATTAGTAGGGGTCAACATCGAAGTGCACGCTTACCGAGCTCAAGCCATCAAGTTTCTGCATATCGTCGGCTATGCGCATCGTCAGTCGTTTGGCTTCGGCGATGGCCTCCGTGCGCTCGAAACGCAGTGTCACGGTCTTGAGATAGAGTGCCCGTATGCGGCTGACAATGGGGTATTCGGGGCCCATGACGCGCTGCGGGCCGAATGCTCCTTTCAGTTGCGCAGCGAGCCAGTCGGCAGCCTCATTGAGCACACCCTGATCGCGGTGTTTCAGCGTGATTTCTATCAACTTGAAGTAGGGCGGATAGCGGAAGACGCGCCGTTCGTTGTCCTGGTCGGCGTAGAGGCTCTCGTAGTCGTTGGCCATTACATTCTGCAGCACCTGATGGAACGGATTGTAGGTCTGAATGATAACACGGCCGCCGCCACCGTGCCGGCCAGCACGGCCACTGACTTGCGTCATCTGCTGGAAGGCACGCTCATAAGAGCGGAAATTGGGATAGTTGATCAGGTTGTCGGCGCTGACGATGCCAACAAGGCTTACATGCTCGAAGTCGAGCCCTTTGGTGACCATCTGCGTGCCTACCAATATATCTATCCGCCTGCTTGCGAAGTCGTTGAGTATTTCGAGGTATTGGTTTTTCTGCAGTGTGCTGTCCAGGTCCATGCGAGCCACTTTGGCTTCGGGGAAAAGTATCTGAAGGTCTTCCTCGATGCGCTCCGTGCCTATGCCTACCATGTGCAGATGTGTCGACCCGCAGGCCGGACACTCGGATGGCACCGGTATTGAATAGCCGCAATAGTGGCATCGAAGCGAGTTGGTTGCTTTGTGATAGACAAGCGACACATCGCAGTGGACGCACTGCGGCACATGATGGCAGTCGTCGCACTCAAGCCGGAGCGAGAACCCTCTGCGGTTTTGGAATAATATTACTTGATGATGTTCGTCAAGTGCCTGACGTATAGCATCAAGCAGGTCTTGACTAAAGTTA
>JAFVWV010000078.1 GCA_017501495.1 Bacteroidales bacterium
GGGTTTAGGGTTTAAGGTTTAAGGTTTTGCAGGCGGGTGCAATGCTATATTTCCACCGTGCGCGCGCGGCGCAGCTCGAAGTCGCGGCCGAGGTATTTCTCGCGCACGTCGGGGTCGGCGGCCATGCTTTCAGGGGTGCCGTGGTGGAGCACGGTGCCTTCGTAGAGGAGGTAGGCACGGTCGGTGATGGCGAGGGTTTCACGCACGTTGTGGTCGGTGATGAGGATGCCGATGTTGCGCTCTTTGAGGTGGGCCACGATGTCCTGTATGTCCTGCACGGCTATGGGGTCGACGCCGGCAAAGGGTTCGTCGAGCAGGAGGAACATGGGGTCGTTGGCCAGGGCGCGGGCTATCTCGGTGCGCCGGCGTTCGCCGCCGCTGAGTTGTATGCCCTTGCTCTTGCGTATGTGCTGCAGGCGGAACTCGTCGAGCAGCGACTCGAGCTTGGCATGACGCTGCTCGCGGTCGAGGTCCTTGCGGAACTCGAGGATGGAGCCTATATTGTCCTCGACCGACATCTGGCGGAACACGGAAGCCTCCTGAGCCAGATAGCCCACGCCCATCTGGGCGCGGCGGTACATGGGCAGACCAGTGATTTCAAGCCGCCAGGGGGCGTCGCCCTCGGCGCGCTCGGTCTTGGGGTTGGCAAAGAGCGGATTCTGCTTGTCGGCCTCGCAGGTGCTCTCGAAGAAGACGCGCCCGCTGTTGGCCTTGATGATGCCCACCACCATGTAGAATGTGGTGGTCTTGCCGGCGCCGTTGGGGCCCAGCAGGCCCACTATCTCGCCCTGGCTGACGGAGACGGACACCTCTTTCACGACGGTGCGCGAACGGTAGATTTTGACGACTTTGTCGGTGTATAGCTTCATATAATACCCTCTCTCAATATATCGTGTATATGTATGATGCCGAGGTAGCGGCCCGCGGCGTCGGTGACGATGAGCTGCGTGATGCTGTTCTGCCGCATCATCTGCAGCGCGGTGACGGCGTACTCGGTGTCGAGAATGCGTTTGGGGTTGTGGTTCATGATGTCGGAGGCCGTCTGCGGCGAGTGGAAGGTCTGCATCATGCGGCGCAGGTCGCCGTCGGTGATGATGCCGCGTATTTCGTCGCCTTCAACGACGACGGTGCAGCCGAGGCGCTTGGAGGTCATCTCGAGGATGGTCTCGTCGATGGTGGCCTGCGGCGGCACGGCCGGGCGCTCGTTCTGCACGTAGAGGTCGCTGACGCGGAGGTAGAGCTGCTTGCCGAGGGCGCCGCCAGGGTGGAAGCGGGCGAAGTCGCGCGCAGAGAAGTTGCGGCACTCGATGAGGGCCACGGCAAGGGCATCGCCCATCACGAGCTGGGCCGTGGTGCTGCTGGTGGGAGCCAGGTTGTTGGGGCAGGCTTCGTGTTCCACGGTGGTGTCGAGCACGAGATCGGCTTCGCGGGCGAGGAACGAGTCGGTATTGCCCACGATGGCGATGAGGCGGTTGCCGAAGTTTTTGATGAGCGGCACGAGGACCTTTATCTCAGGGGTGTTGCCACTCTTGGAGATGCAGATGACCACGTCGCCGGGGCGCACCATGCCGAGGTCGCCGTGGATGGCGTCGGCGGCATGAAGGAATAGGGCCGGCGTGCCGGTCGAATTGAAGGTCGACACAATCTTGGTGGCTATGTTGGCGCTCTTGCCGATACCCGTCACAACCACACGTCCGGAAGCCGAAAAAATGGTTTCGACAGCCTCGGCAAAGCTGTCGCCGATATGGTTAGCCAGCTCGGCGACAGCTTTTTTTTCTTCAGCAATCACCTGAGCAGCAATGTTTTTAATCTCCTCTCGACTCTTCACTGTTAATTTTATTTTGTCGGTTAGTTATTTTTTAGTATCTTTGTAAAACTGAAACGTATAACGAACTTCCGCGACAAATATTGTGAGATTATGGCAGATTTGCACACTTATTTGAAAGAAATCTTCGGCTTCGACCAGTTCAAAGGCGACCAGGAAGCCATCATACAGAGCCTGCTCGACGGCAACGACACCTTCGTCATCATGCCCACCGGCGGGGGCAAGAGCCTCTGCTACCAGCTGCCGGCCATGATACTTGACGGCACCGCCATTGTGGTGTCGCCGCTCATAGCGCTGATGAAAAACCAGGTCGACGCCGTGCGCTACACCTCGGGCAGCAACTGCGTGGCCCACTTCCTCAACTCGTCGCTCTCGCGCGTGCAGGTCAACGAGGTGAAAGAAGACCTGCTCAAAGGCGACACCAAACTGCTCTACGTAGCCCCGGAGACCCTCTCGAAAGAAGAGACCATAGACTTCCTGAAACAGATAAAGATAACGTTCTTCGCCATCGACGAGGCACACTGCATCTCGGAGTGGGGCCACGACTTCAGGCCCGAATACCGCCGCCTGCGCGACGCCATACGGGCCATACGGCCCGACGTGCCCATACTGACCCTCACCGCCTCGGCCACACCCAAGGTGCAGCAGGACATCATCAAGAACCTCGGCATGGAGAAAGCCAAGACCTTCATCTCGAGCTTCAACCGGCCCAACCTCTACTACGAGGTGCGCCCCAAGCCGAGCGACCCCATGCTGCTCCACAAGGAGATAATACGCTTCATCAAAGAGAACCCCGGCAAGAGCGGCATCATATACTGCCTGACGCGCAAGAAGGTGGAGGACCTGGCCCAGCTGCTGGTGATCAACGGCATCAAGGCCCTGCCCTACCACGCCGGATTGGACAACAAGGTGCGCGCAGAGAACCAGGACAAATTCCTCATGGAAGAGGTGGACGTCATCGTGGCCACCATAGCCTTCGGCATGGGCATCGACAAGAGCGACGTGCGCTTCGTCATCCACTACGACATACCCAAGAGCATCGAAGGCTATTACCAAGAGACCGGGCGCGCGGGTCGCGACGGCGGCGAAGGACGCTGCATAGCCTTCTACAGCGAGCAGGACGTCGAAAAGCTCTACAAATTCTTCATCGACAAGAACGTCACCGAGCAGGAGATGGCCAAACAGCTGGTGCAGGAGATGGTATCCTACGCCGAGAGCTCGGCCTGCCGACGGCTGAACATACTGAAATACTTCGGCGAAGACTACAACGAGCCATACTGCGGCAACTGCGACAACTGCCTGCACCCCAAGCCGCAGGAAGAGGCCAAGGAAGAGGTGGCCTTCGCGCTGGAGACCATCGTGGCCATGAAGCAGGCCTTCAAGCCCAAAGACATCGTCGACGTGCTGCTGGGCCACAAGAACACCAACACCAAGAGCTACCACCTCGACAAGCTGGAGCAGTTCGGCGGCGGCGCCGACCGCGACGAGCTCTTCTGGAAAGCCGTGCTGCGCACCGCCCTCTTCGAGGGGCTTCTGCAGAAAGAAATCGAGCAGTACGGCGTGCTGAAGCTCACCCCCGCCGGCACCAAGTTCATCAAGAAGCCCTACAGCATCATGGTCACCTGCGACCACGACTACTCGGCCGCCGAAGAGGAGGACGAAGAGGAGCTGATGGCTGCCGCCGGCAGCGCCTCGGCAGCAGGCGACGAAGCCCTCTACGTGCAGCTCAAGAGCCTCCGCAAAAGCATCGCCGCCCGCGAGAAGATACCCGCCTACGTCATCTTTGAAGACACGTCGCTCAAGGACATGACGCTGCAGTACCCCGTCACCATCGACGAGCTGGCCCACTGCTCGGGCGTGGGCAAAGCCAAGGCCGAACGCCACGGCGGCCCCTTCATCGAACTCATAAAGAAGTACGTCGAAGACAACGACATCGAGCGCCCGCAGGACATCGTCATCCGCTCGGCAGCCAACAAAGCCGCCAACAAGGTCTACATCATTCAGAGCATCGACCGCCGCAAGAGCCTCGAAGACATTGCCGCCGGCAAGGGACTCACCATGGACGCCCTGCTCACCGAGATGGAACACATCATACGCAGCGGTGCCAAGCTCAACATAGACTACTACATACAAGACAACATCGAAGAAGACCACCAGGAAGTGCTGATGGACTACTGGCGCGAGTCGGAGAGCGCCTCGCTCGAAGAGGCCCTGGCCGAATTCGAAGACGACCCCGACTACACAGAAGAGGAAATTCGCCTGATGCGCATCAAGTTCCTGGCCGACTACGGACACTAAAAACACTGCATCTCAATGAACTGGATAATACTCATCTTGGCAGGGCTGTGCGAGGTAGGTTTCTCGTTCTGCCTGGGCAAGACCAAGGGGCTCGAAGGGTGGCCCTACTGGGAATGGATGGCGGCATTCGCGTTCTTCTATGTGCTCAGCGCCGTGCTGCTGGCCAAGGCCACCGAGACGCTGCCCATCGGCACCGCCTACCCCGTGTGGACCGGCATCGGAGCCCTCGGTGCCGTGTTGCTCGGCATCTTCGTATTCCACGAGCCCGCCACCTTCTGGCGCCTGCTCTTCATCACCACCCTCGTCGGCTCCATCATCGGGCTGAAAATCGTGTCCTGACAGTCTGAATAAAAAAATAATAGCTATGAAAATAAGATTTCTTACGGTAAAGAGTTGGCTTATCGCCACAATCGGCGCACTGCTTGGCATAAACCTTGCGGGGTGCGACGAAGAATGGGGAACCGAAGAGTACGGCTGCCCACAGGGCACATACAGAGTGAAAGGCACCGTCACCGACGTGAATGGTACACCCTTGGCCGGAATAGGTGTCGGGCGGGTCTATACCGAATCCGGCGGAGTGGTGCTGCCCGACATGCGCTTTCTGGACACCACCGATGCCGACGGGCGGTATGAGGTAAGCCACCCTGCCCTGCCCAACGAACGGTTGAATGTGGATTTCGTTGACGTCGACGGCCCGGAGAACGGTCTCTACCGCGACACAACAGTCACAGTTTCGGCCCCGAATTCGGCCTTCCACGGCGGCGACGGCAACTGGAACTACGGCACCGCCGAAATCACGCAGAACGTCACCCTCAAGCCCGCGGAGTGAAATTTTCACCCCCAACACAATAAACCGCCACTTTGCGCGTTATAGAGAAAATAATTTCAGGCAGGGAGTCTCCCACGTGCGTGCCCGCTGAAGCTTTAATAATCATTTAAAACATTCAACAAAAAATGGAAAAAAAAGACCTCCTGAAAGAAACCGTCAAGCACATTGACATCAAGAAGTACGACAGCACCGAGCTTATCGACGCCATGCGCCACATGAGCTTCACCAGCCGCGACACCGCCCGCGCCGCCGACATCCTCTGCCAGATGCTGGCCGAGAAGGACTGCACCAACATCCTCACCATCGCCGGCTCCACCTCCGCCGCAGGTTGTATGCAGGTGTATGTCGACATGGTGCGCAACAAGATGATTGACGCCGTCGTCAGCACCGGCGCCAGCATCATCGACATGGACCTCTTCGAGGCCCTGGGCTACAAGCACTACATCGGCACCAAGGAGAACGTCATCCCCGACACCAAGCTCCGCGAGCTCTACATCGACCGCATCTACGACACCTTCATCGACGAGGAAGAACTGCAGGCCTGCGACCAGGCTACCTGCGACGTGGCCGACCTCCTCGAGCCCCGTCCCTACAGCAGCCGCGAGTTCCTCTACAACGTGGGCAAATGGCTCGCCGAGGGTCACGGTGTGAAGAAAGACTCCCTCATCCAGACCTGCTACGAATGCGGCGTGCCCATCTTCTGCCCCGCCTTCAGCGACAGCAGCGCCGGCTTCGGCATCGGCAAGCACCAGTGGATCCGTCGCCACGAGGGCAAGCCATATGTCAGCATCGACAGCGTGGCCGACTTCCTGGAGCTCACCGAGATTAAGATGAACTGCCCCGAGAGCGGCCTCTTCATGGTCGGCGGCGGCACCCCCAAGAACTTCGCTCAGGACACCGTCGTCTGCGCCGAAATCCTCGGCAAGGAGGTGCCCATGCACAAATACGCCATCCAGATCACCGTGGCCGACGTCCGCGACGGCGCCTGCTCGTCCAGCACCCTCCTCGAGGCCGGCAGCTGGGGCAAGGTGAGCGAGGAACTGCAGCAGATGGTCTACGCCGAAGGCACCACCGTCATCCCCGCCATCGTCAGCTACGCCTACCACAACGGCGCCTGGAAACAGCGCGAGTACAAGAACTGGCAGAAGCTCTGGCAGAAATAACTGGTCCGCAGGCAACCTGCCTGCGGAAAAATATAATAGCCCCGCAGGGATGGTACCACCGCTACCCATGCGGGGCTTTTTCTTCCTCCCTTCTACAATCCTTCTATAATCCTTCGGTGACCTTTCGACGAAAACAGCCCTCCGTAATGTTAAAAGCATGAGCCAAAAACGGCACCTCCGCGTCTTATATATAGAAGCCCCCAATGGGCTCGGTTAAGAAAACGGATTAATAAACGCACAAAAACAACACAACTATGGCAAGAAAGACCCTAACCTTTACACTCCTCGCGCTGCTGGCACTCACCGCACACGCCCAAAACGGCGACGAAGCGAAACGTGTCCTCCGGCAGTCGCGCGAAGCCTGTCTGGCCGTTCAGCGTGGCCGTTATGTGATGGAAAACAGGCATAAGTACATGTCCAGCAACGACACCTCGATGCTCCGCCAGACGTGCGACTTCGCCATGCTGCCCGACGACACCCTCTTCGGCAAACGCTTTGCCATCCTCGAAGAACCGTTAGATACATCTGTATGGAGCTTCAAGGCTCTATATACCGGCAACGAGCTCGTCCACTATGATGACAGTACGGCTACCGTCACATCATGTGCACAATGGGCTGACCTTATCAAGAACATACGCCACAACTACGACTTCTACACTCCGCTGACAACCCAGAATGCCTATCCCGTTCCCACCGACAAAGAACTGGCCGACAGCAGCAACACCTTCTCCCTCACCGAGTCGTACCTCGAAGGCAAGCCCTGTTGGCACTTCACAATGTACAATGAACCAAACGTTGAACCTCTGCCTGGGCTTAAAGTAATACGCTATGAGGTTGGTCTTTGGATAGACCTGCAGAGTTACATCCCTGTGCAGTACACCGTCACATACACCCAAGTGGAAGGTCAAGACACGATGGTGCAGTACGACGAATGTCGACTGGTTGAGTTTACACCGCATGTCGACGAGCGGAGGCTGACCATGGAGTCGCTCCCCAGCGGGTTGACGCATACCGAATACACACCCTACGAGCCGCCAGAGCCTCTCGCTACAGGCACCTTGGCACCCGATTGGGCACTGCCCACCCTCGGCGGCGACACCGTGCACCTTGCCGACCTGCGCGGCCGCGTGGTGCTGCTCGACTTCTTCTACAAAAGCTGCGGCCCCTGCTGCGCCGCCATGCCGGGCCTGCAGAGCCTGCACGAGAAATACAAAGACCGCGGACTCGTGGTTGTGGGCATCGACCCTATGGACAACCCCATGAAGGACCAGATGGCCGACTTCCTTGCCAAGCGCGGCCTCACCTACACCGTGCTCTTCGCCGACCGCCGTCTGCCGGAAGCCTACCACGTCTATGCCTATCCCACGATTTTCATCATCGACCGCAAAGGCAATATCGCCGAAACACGCATCGGCTTTTCGAAAGAGCAGGAGGCCGACATCGAGGAGTTGATAACGAAGATGCTGTAATAATTAGTTTATCACACTAACACATTAACGCACTAACACATTAACGCATTCATAAAATGAAACGCACACTGTTTGTCGCATTGCTGCTGGCCGTCGGTACGACGGCCTTCGCGCAGCGCCAGAAAGTCTCCGTCGGCAAGGACGGCGAGATGATTAGAGCTGCAAAATGGGAAGAGTTACCGCTTTGCCGTCTTTGAACCGACCCTGTTCTTCCTGAAGCGACAGTTGAAGAAGTACCATAAACAATACAAATAGAAAAACAAATAAACACAAAACGATGGCTCACAATAGAGACAGACGTCCTGTGTACCCGACGGAAATAAGAATAGTCAAACAACCAAAAAAGCAAGGTAAATGGTGGAAGTGGGTGCTGTTTTGGGTTGTGTTGGCGACGCCGATGCTGTGCCTTCTCGTTCCAGACATAGTTGACGATTGTCGCTTGCATCGCAGCAATATTGAAACCACCGCATACATAAAAGAACTTTACAAGTCAGGCAAAAGCTACAATATCAAATGTGTCTCGTACACCTATTGCGTCGACAATGTATGGTACAACGGACACACATCGCCCCCCGACTCGATATGGGACAATATTCAACCGGGCGACCCATTTGAGATTGTTTACGAGAAAGGCAATCCTGCCAATAGCAATTGGGTGGGATATTACAAGAAATAATGGTAGGCCGTACCCCACGACCATAGCCCCGCAGGGGCGGTTCTGCCGACTGGTATGCCGTCGGCTCTGCCGACACCCCTGCGGGGCATCTTCTTTCTCCCTTCTACGATTCCTCTATAATCCTTGTCGGCCGAGCCGACGGCACACCATGGCGATGTTTCGACATGGGATTATGCCATTGGAGTGTAAAAAAAACATAAAAAATGTTAAACAATGATAGAAAAACGGCACTTCCGCGTCATATATAGGAAGCCCCCCAAAAGGCCCTCTTGAAAACGGATAAATAACCATTTAACACCACAACAATGACAAAGAAAGTCCTCTCTTTTGCGCTCCTCGCGCTGATGGCAATCACCGCCCACGCCCAACACTTCGACTGGGTGAAATCCTACTTCGGCCCCGATTATGAGGACGGGGCCGCCGCCAACGAGATATTCGGCTCAGCTATAGACAGCGAGGGCAACATCTATATTCTCGGCCAGTTCATGGGCAACGCGCGATGGGACGACGATACAAGCATACTGCCATTCTCGGCACACCGCAACCTTAGCGCCGTCGTCGCCAAGTTCTCTCCCGATGGCCAATTGGTGTGGCACAAGGAGTTCTATTCCAGCTATACCGACTTTGTGGTCTACACCATGCGGATGGTGGGCGACACCGCACTTATGCTGTTTGCCGAGTTTAGGTTCCCCTTCAATTGGGGAAGCAGCTGGCACGACAAGAACGAAGTATACTATATGGACACCCTGTTGACCACCCCCGATAGGTTCCCGGAGTCGCCCGACAGCCTTAAGTCACCAGCCCTCTACTATGCCTTTATCACTATAGGGCTTGAAAGCGGAAATCTCATCGAAGAGCATTTCTGGATACAATCCTTCGTCAAAAACGATGGCTCGTTGTTGAGAGATGAATACTCCGGCCACTTGATTACAAATGTAGGTGAAAGGGTCTCCTTCAATGTCGACAGTGAAGGAAACATCATATTGGCACGCCAGACAAATGATTATTTTGGAGTGATATGCGACACCTGTCCTGATGGGCTCCAGGTCTGGTCGCCCCGGGAGGGCAACATCAGCACAATGCGTCTGCTTGTAGACGGAGCCACAAAGCAGCTGGATGTCCCCTTGGAACCCTCCAGTATGTGGAACTGGCAAATAATAAAACTGTCGCCCCATATGGACAGTGTGATTGCAAGCACCTATGTCTTCGACTCCACTTGGCGATATTCTTATAATGACAATATAAGTATGCATTTGAATTCTATCGATGTCGATGCCAACGACAATATATATATGTTTTTACAACGCACACAATTTCCTTTTGACACTCTGCCTGTGAAGAATAGCGACACGCTGGAGATGGAGTGGTACTCGTGCATGATACGATATGACTCGGAACTGACGCCGACGGGGATTGTGCAGGTGACTGCAACTTATACTCCAGAAGGATACTGTGCGGGATATGTAAGACTCCTTGGCACATATTATGACAGCGTAACCAACTCGCTATTTATAAACGGTGAGTCAGGTAAAGTCCCAGACTACTACACCACGTTGAACTACAGAGGCAGCACATTGGACCTTAAGAACAACGCCTGTTGGCTGCGGCTTGACGCTGACGACCTGAGTCTTATCTCCTACGGCAAAGCCCGCTCAACAGGCACAGAGCCTTGGGAAAGGACATTTCTGTACTCCGACAAATATGGGTGGTCCCACAACGGATCCTTCGTGGCAGGCGGCAACCGCGTCTTCTGCCAGGTGCTGTACCAATGTAACATACTCTTCCACGACACCCAGGTCGACAGTCCCTACGGTATGGGGCTGATGGTGTGGGACTACGACGGCCACGAGCTCGAGTATATAGACTACCACTCGGCCAGCTCCCACAACGAACAAGGCTACATGTTCCTCAACGATAGCTCGCTGTGGCTTACCGGCACCCTTACCGCAAACGCCGCCTTCGGCAACCTCAATGTCAACGCCGCATGGAACAGCCACGCCTACATCGCACGCTACACCGACACCGCCTTCCTAACACCCTATGTCTATGACTCCACAAGTCACGGTGGCGGCATCGGCATAACGCTTGTGGAAGGAGGAAACGCCTTCGTCGCCTACCCCAACCCCTTCCGGCAGAGAGTAACAATTCAAGTGGAGAGTGGTGAGTTGAAAGTCGAAAGAGGGGCCGCCACAGCTTGGCTGACCGATATGTCCGGCCGCAGCGAAGAAGTCCGCCTCACCCCCGACGGCCCCAACCGCTACTCTCTCGACCTCACCTCACGCCCACAAGCCACTTACCTCCTCACCCTCACCACCGCCGACGGCAAGCAGCACACCGTCCGCCTGCTGAAGCAGTCGGATATCTTCGATTAAGCTCGCCGCGTCCGCGGCTACGAGGAGCAAATTGCCTACTACAAGACGATGATGGAGCGTGCCGAGAAAAAGTTGCCTATTTCTGACATCCACAGCGTTGAGTCGCAGGACGAGTCCATTGCCATCTACCATGCCGCACCCTACCGACTCTCCCTCATAGACATGGCGACCGTCAACACCGCTCTGCGGCAACTCTACAACAAACACAAATACACAATAGTCGGTCGGGATACCTTCCTGCAAGAATGTCAAAGCTTGCGCCTCTGGCTATTCTAAATTCGTGCCGTCGGCCAGCCAAAGCAAATATGTACCTCGAACTCCTAAATTCAAAAACAGTATCATGCGCAAATCAATTGTACGGAAACAATCCGCCTTGCGGGCAATAAAAAACGTATCGGAGCGTTTATATAGGCGTAAAACAGAATGTATAACCAAACCGATACCGTGATGAGAAATTGAATACCATTCATGCAAAATGCATAAATCAATAATGTTCAATTAAAAACCTTGACATCATGGTAAAACACATCAACATCAAACAGACGGCTCTGCTGCTGGCTGGCTTGCTGGCAGTCGGCACAGTTTCATCTCAGGAAAACGAAGCTGGAAAAAGGAAGGTTAATCCCTGGGCCGAATTCAACCTCGGTTTTAACTTCTTCGACGGCAGCAAAGGCTTCACCAACCACATGCAGACCTATCACCCCGCGCTCGACTACCGTAGCGACTACAGCGTGGCGGCCCAAGTCGGCATCGGCATCGGCGTGGAATACTGCCGCTTCACCCTCGCGATGCACCTCGACGGTACCGCAGACAACATCATCTCCGTCAAGAACCAGCTTGTAAAAAAACAGGACAACCTTTATCATATCGACCTCGGCTACCGATTCAACCTCGGCAGAAACTTCACCCTCGAACCCACAGCGGGCTTCGGCGTCGGCCTCAGCGAAATATTCCTCTCAACTTCGCGAGGTGGTACCGACTACGTTAACTCGTTCTCCTCAGCCAATTACATCGTGCCTCTGACAGTCAACTTCCTGTATGCTAAACGTGGGCTTGATGCCGGACTCTATCTCCAGTACATCATCAGCGTCGGGCATATAGGCAAAGCCCACATCACAGGACTCGCCACCGAGGTGGACGACCTAAACTTCCAACCGTCCACGCTCACCCTCGGTTGGAAATATCGATTCTAACCCATAAAAAATAATCAAAATGAAACACAACATCATCAAATCCCTCTCCGCTCTTATTATGGGCGCGCTGCTGCTGACCAGCTGCGGCAAAGACAACAAAGACAATGGAACTATCATCGGCAAATGGACCAACACGGCTCAATCGTATGAAATAACCATCGATGGGCGGCAGAACATCCCGGAAGGTTATATCTACATGGAGTTTACAGACGACAAGGTATTGGTATCCGACTCACGGACGGACTGTCTTGCAGAGTGGCACAACTACACACTCTCAAAAGAATCCGGCAAGCAGTTGTTGGAGATTAAAGGCGGTTGCTATAAGGGTAGGGTATTTGTGGTGGAAAAGCTCACCAGCGACGAACTTGTGCTGACGCCGTTCTCCAGTGGAGCCGACTGGGACTTCCGCTACATCATGAAACGCTGCGAGTGATCTGCCTAGCCTGATTAATTGGCGTATTTGTCGCATATTATTGCGCAATAAAAGTTTGCATCCTGCGTTAAAGATGCAAACTTTTTTTGTATGATAGAGACTGGAATAAAAGGACACAAGGAGCAGATTGTAACCCCCGAGATGAGTGCCGCGCGGCTATGAGGGTGGCTTGGAGTGTACGTTTCATATCCGAGTTTCCTTTTTTTTGTATGTATTAGGTGCGCCAATGGCAAAAAAAATATCACGGACATGAAAAAAATAGACCTTGGCACAATGAAAAATACAATTGCACGTTATAACCTTAAACATCAATGATATGAAACGCGCACTGCTTATCGCATTGCTGCTGGCGGTCGGGGCGACGGCCTTTGCGCAGCGGCAGAAGGTTTCCGTCGGCAAGGACGGCGAGATGATTGTGAACGGCGATACCGTCGCCTATATCGAGAAGGAGGGCTGCAAGCTGCTCAGCTCGGAATGCGTCTTCACCATCGTGGACGAGAACGACGACCTGCTCATCACCGTGCGGCAGGAGAGTTTTACCGACAAGGAGAACCGCAGTCGCGAGTTCCCCGACGGCGCCCCGACGGCCTACCTCGTCTTCTCGTTCCGCGGATGGGACGAGGTGGCCGAGGTCGACTCGCCCTTCTCGCCCAAGGAAGACTCCATCGCCAAGCTCGTGGCCCGCAACCGTCTGATTAAAAACCGCCAGCTCGACCCCGAAGCCGTGCGTCAGTTCATCACCGCCAACGGCACCCGCTTCAGCGACCGCGAGCGCCAGCAGAGCCAGCCGCCGGCCATCATCATTCAGCGATAAATGAAGACCAAGAAAGTCTTTCTCTGGACAATAGTTACACTGTTTGCGGTAGGGGCGGTATGTCTGTTCTTGCTATGGCGGTATATCTACACCCCTGTTTCCATCGGCAAGATGGAACGCTTCTACAAAAAGCACCATAGCGAGATGGAGCAGCTGGCAGACTACGCCAACCGCGCCGTGGACGATAGCGCCTATCTGTGGCTGCATCTCTTTCCCAATGGCGACGAAGGACTGTACATCCGCGCCCGGGGAACCGCCGACACGCTCCGCCTCGGCGTCCACGTCCTCGACAGCGACTCTCTGCTGCAAGCCGTAGGACTGACCACAGCCGAGCATGACACCATCTGCCAGCGGCTGAAGGCCATCGGCTGCATCGGCATCAGCGTCAGCCTCGACCGCCGCCAGACGCAGATACACTACATGTATGGCGGTCCATTCGACGAATACTTCTTCGGCTATAATCTCTACAGCGGCCCGATGACCGCCGAAGAGCGCACCGAAATCCTCCGAGACGACCACCTCATACCCTACAATGACAGCGTGACATTCCTGATGGGGTGGCTGAGCCAGCGCGTCAGGGAGAAATATCTTCAAAAACACAATCTCAAATAATATGCTACAACCCGGAATCAAAGGACATCACGAACAAATTGTCACCCCCGAGATGAGCGCCGCGCGGGTGGGCAGCGGGCTGGTTGACGTGTTTGCCACGCCGATGCTGGTGGCGCTGGTGGAACAAACGTGCTACGAGAGCGTGCTGCCGCACCTCGACGAGGGGCAGGGCACCGTAGGCACGCTGGTCAACGTGAGCCACACCTCGGCCACACCCATCGGAAAGCGCGTGTGGTGCGACAGCGAGTTGGTGGAGGTGGACCGCCGCCGCTTGGTCTTCCGCGTCAAAGCCTACGACGAGGCAGGCCCCATAGGCGAGGGCACACACGAGCGTTTCGTCATCGACACCGCCCGTTTTATGGACAAGCTGAAAGCCAAAGGCTGAACAGTAGACATCACCTAAACATTAAATACACAAAGTTTTGCCATGTGCAGAATTTTGTGTATTTTTGCATTTCAATACTTTATCTATTATGGAACAACAACTGTTGATATACAATACTTTGAGTCGGCAGAAAGAACTCTTCCGTCCAATCAATGAAGGACATGTGGGCATGTATGTCTGCGGTCCGACCGTCTACGGCGACGCCCACCTGGGCCATGCACGCCCAGCCATCACCTTCGACGTGGTATTCCGCTACCTGCAACACCTTGGCTACAAGGTGCGCTACGTGCGCAACATAACCGACGTGGGACACCTGGAGCACGACGCCGACGAAGGCGAGGACAAGATTGCAAAGAAAGCCCGTCTGGAACAGTTGGAACCCATGGAGGTGGCGCAGTACTACACCAACCGCTACCACGCCGCCATGGACAAGCTCAACGTGCTGCCCCCCAGCATCGAGCCCCACGCCAGCGGCCACATCATGGAGCAGATAGCCCTCGTGCAGAGCATCCTCGACGCAGGCTTGGCCTACGTCTCCAACGGCAGCGTCTACTTCGACGTGCGCAAATACCAGGAGAACACACACAAATACGGTCAGCTGAGCGGTCGCGTCATCGACGAGATGCTGGCCACCACGCGCGAACTCGACGGACAGGACGAGAAGCGCTTCCCTGGTGACTTCGCCCTGTGGAAGAAGGCTTCGCCCGAGCACATCATGCGCTGGCCCTCGCCCTGGAGCGACGGCTTCCCCGGCTGGCACGCCGAATGCACCGCCATGGGCGCCAAATACCTCGGCTCGCCCTTCGACATACACGGCGGCGGCATGGACCTCGTCTTCCCGCACCACGAAAGCGAAATAGCGCAGTGCGTCGCCTCCACCGGCCACGCCCCCTGCCGCTACTGGATGCACAACAACATGATCACCATCAACGGCCAGAAGATGGGCAAGTCGCTGGGCAACTTCATCACCCTCGACGAGTTTTTCAATGGCAGCCACAAGGACAAAGACGGCAAAGAGATGCTCGACCAGGCCTACTCGCCCATGACCATCCGCTTCTTCATCCTGCAGGCCCACTACCGCTCAACCGTAGACTTCAGCAACGAGGCCCTGCAGGCTTCGGAGAAAGGCTTCTCCAAGCTTATGGAAGCCTATAAGGCCCTGAGCCGTATCGCCGCGGCTGCCGGTGCTGCCGGAGACTCCGGAATCGCCAGTCTCCGCCAGAAGTGCTACGACGCCATGAACGACGACTTCGCCACCCCGATGGTAATCAGCCACCTCTTTGAGGCTGCCAAGACAATCAACTCCGCCGTCGACGGCAAGTTGAAGCTCAACCAAGCCGATATCGACGAGCTGAAGGATGTCTTCGACACCTTCCTCTTCGGCATCCTCGGCATGCGCGACGAAGCCGCCGAAGGCAACAACACCGCTCTGCTCGACGGTCTGATGGGCATCATCCTCGACATACGCGCCGCCGCCAAAGCCAACAAAGACTGGACCACCAGCGACAAGATACGCGACTCGCTGAACGCCCTCGGCGTCACCGTCAAAGACGGCAAAGACGGAGCAACCTATAGCTTCTAAGCCATGCAGAAGATATTGACAACCCTGCTTACGGCCGCCATGCTTCTGTGTATGGCGGCCTGCGGCAGCGAGCCGATTGCCGACCAGGTGACTGGCAACTACCGCTGCACTGTGACCGAATACACCCAGTACCAGAAAGACAACCAGTGGCGCGACACGTCGTATGTCTACAAAAACGACGGCACAGCCACCATCACCAAGGTCGACGACAAAACGGTCAACGTGGTCCTCAGTTCGCACCATTTCGGCGAAGGCACCTTCAACAACGTGGCGATAAGCGACATGAACTTCGTGGCCAACTTCTCCGGCACCGGCAGCGTGGAGCTTGCGGCCACACATTTCACCTACGATGCACGCCTTTCGGGCTCGTACAGCCTCGAAAACAAGTCGATGACCATCTCGGCCATGCTGCAGGGCGTTTCCCCCAAACGTATTTTCACATTCAACAATATTTAAGACATGAAAAAAGCAGACTGGATACTCATCCTTTGCGTCATCATAGTGCTGGCGCCGTTCTTCATCCCCGCCACCGGCTTCTTCGACTGGTTCTGCCGCGCTACTGCGCAGCACCCTTACATCATGGCATTCTTCAAGTTCGCCATCCTCGCCACGCTTGGCGAGATGCTGGCTCTCCGCATCCGCGAAGGCGTCTACAACAAGCCGGGCTTCGGCATTGTGCCGCGCATGATGGTGTGGGGCTTCCTCGGCATGTGCATCGCCATGGCCATGGTCATCTTCAAGACCGGCGTGCCTGCCTTCCTCGGCTCACTCGGCTGGCACGACGCAGCGGCAGTGTTCGGCGCTGCCGGATTCTCTTGGGGCAAACTGGGCGTGGCCTTCGCCGTCAGCGTGCTGATGAACTCTATCTTCGCCCCGGTGATGATGACCTTCCACAAGTGCACCGACATACACATCACCGACAACGGCGGCACCGTCCGCGGACTGCTCCGTCCAATGAAGATGCGCGAAATATTCGCCCACAAGGTCAACTGGGACATGCAGTGGAACTTCGTAATCAAGAAGACCATACCCCTCTTCTGGTTCCCGGCCCACACCATCACCTTCATCCTGCCCCCGACCTTCCAGGTGCTCTTTGCCGCCCTGCTGGGCGTGGCGCTGGGCCTGATACTTGCCATCAAGAAATGAAGAAGCTCTTAATAGGTTTAGTGGGCTTAATGGGTTTAATGGGTTCCTTGAGAGCCCAAAGCCCCTTCGCGCTCGAGTGGCACGGTTTCGTCAACCCGCACTACTATGCCGACAGCCGCTCGGTGGTGGGCGGCCGCGAGGACATGATGCTCTTCTTCCCCAAGCCCATAGTGCTCGACAGCCTGGGGCGCGACATCAACGACGGCTGGCAGGCCGACATGCTGGCCATCACCGCCCGCCTGGGTCTGCGCGTCAAAGGGCCCGACATGCTGGGTGCGCGGACCAGCGCCTACGTCGAGGGCGACTTCACCGGCGCCACCAACGCCACCATCAACAACCTCCGCCTGCGCCACGCCTACATCCAGATGGACTGGCTTAAGCGTTATGGTGTCGAGATTCCGCCTTCGCTGCACCACACTCTTATCGTGGGCCAGTACTGGTATCCGATGGTCATCCACGAGATCATGCCCATGACCAACCCTCTGAATATGGGAGCCCCCTTCCATTGCTATGCCCGCCAGCCGCAGGTGCGCTATGAATACATCTCCCATGGCTTCAATGTGGTGGCCGCCGCCTGCTGGCAACTCGACAACATGAGCCAGGGCCTCCTCAACGGCCTTCCCGCCAGCAGTACCCTCTTTGCCCGCCACAGCCTGGTGCCCGAGCTCAACCTGCAGCTGCGCTACCTCACCAAGCACTTCTTCTTCGGCGCCGCCGCCAACCTGAAGACCATCCAGCCGCAGGTCGTGTCTGTTGCAACAATGTTGCAACACACCGAACTCCACTCCTCCTTCTCGTGGTCGGTGTTCGGCAAGTATAGCGGCGAGGCCGTCACCGTCAAGGCACAGGCCCTGCTTGACAACAGCCTCTACGAGGGCTGCTCGCTGGGCGGCTACCTGATGCTTGCCGACAGCTCGTTCCAGGACTGGCACTTCAACACCGTGTGGCTCGATGTCGAAAAGAACACCGGTCACTGGCGCCCCGGCCTCTTCCTCGGCTACGCCCGCAACCTCGACTACGGCAATGCGGACTTCGTCCACTGCTTCGGCCGCGGCCACGACCTGGAATACCTCTGGCGCGTGCAGCCACGCCTCACCTACAAGACCCTCACCGGCCTCGATTTCACGGCCGAAGCGGAATACACCTACGCAGGCTATGACAAGCCCGTGGGCAACCTGCGCCTCTCCCTCAGCATGGTCTACAACTTTTAACCCTTCTGCCGGCAGGATGCCGGCGCTCCGACAATGACCAACTACCACACCCACAGCACCTACTGCGACGGCAAGGCCTCGCTGCGCGAGATGGTCGACTTCGCCGTAGCCCATGGCTTCACGGCCCTCGGCTTCAGCGGCCACTCTCCCCTGCCCTTCGAAAACACCTATTCCATCACCGACTACGACGGCTACTGCCGCGAAGTGCGCGCCCTGCAGCAGGAATACCAAGACCGCATACAGATATCCCTCGGCCTTGAGTTCGACTATGTGCCCGGCATGCTCGAAGACTTCACTCCCCTGATAAAGCAAGGCGGGCTGGACTACACCATCGGCAGCGTGCACCTCATACCCGTGCCCGGCACCACGCCGCGCGACGGCAACGACCTCTGGATGATCGACGGCTCCCGCTACGAGCGCTACGACGAAGGCCTCAACCGCCTCTTCGGGGGCGACATCCGCGCCGGTGTACGCACCTATTTCCACAACGAGAACGCCATGCTCGAGCGCAACCGCCCCACCATCCTCGGCCACCCCGACAAGATAGCCATGCACAACCGCAGCCGCTACTTCACGGAAGACGAGCCGTGGTATGAAAATCTGGCCCTGGAGACCCTCTCGCTGGCCCATGAGCTGGGCGTCATCGTCGAGGTGAACACCCGCGGCATCTACAAAGGCCGCCACCCCGACTACTACCCCTCGCGCCGCCTCATCAAGGCCATGAAGCAATGGCGCATCCCCGTCATCGTCAGCACCGACGCCCACGCCCCGGCCGACCTGCTGCTTACCGAGGGCGCCTACGAGTTCCTTCGCGAGATAGAATACCCCGATATACGATTGACACTTTAAAAGCATAACAAAAGAGAGGCCCTGCCATTCGGCAGGGCCTCTCTTCGTTTAGTGTATTTGCAGTGTTACTTCACCACGAGCTTGCGCACGGCGGTGCCGTTCACGTCGGTCACGCGGACGTAGTAGACACCCTTGGCCATGCTGCTTACGTCGATGGTGTGCAGTTCGGCCTGTTCGGCGTCGCAGTATACGGTGCGGCCGCTGATGTCGAGCAGGCACACGGTGGCCGATGCCGAGGTGGCGACGGTCACGCTGCTGCTGGCGGGGTTGGGGTAGAGGCTGAAGCTGACATCGCCAGCCCGGTCTATGACCTCTTGGTTGCCGCCGGCAGTGGTGGTGAAGTTCAGCGGGGCACTCCAGACGCTGCTGTTGTTGTCGCCGCAGATGGCACGCACCTTGACGCTGTAGTTGGTGGCGGGCGTCAGACCGCTGAGCACATAGGGTTTGGCGCTCACGTTCCGCAGGTTGTCGGCATCGTCGTTCAGCATCAGCTGCCACAGTGACTCGGTGCCGCCGGCGGTCCAGTTGAGGGTGACCATGGTGCTGTCGATATTTACGGTTGTCAAGCTGGTCGGAGCGTTGCACTCGACGGGGCCTGGAGTGTCGCCATCGGTTGTGACGGTGGCATAGGTCCAGCTGCCGTAACCATAGGTTTCGCCGCAATAGGCACGGACACCGACGGTGTAGGTGGTGTTGGGTGTGAGGCCCGTGAACGTGTACTCGTTCTCTTCGGTATACTCCACCTCAAGGTCATCTTCGTCCCATTCAGTGCCTTCGACGATGGCCACATCGTAGTCGTATGCATTGCTGTTGAAGGTGATGCTGATAGAGGTGTCTGTGGCGGTAGCCACGAGGTCTGTGGGTGTTTCGCAGGTGTCGGGCACGAAGACGGCGGTGGCGGCGCACTGGCCGTCGAAGACCACGAGGGTGTCGCCCGTGGCGCACTGGCTGCCGCCTACGCTGAGGAGGGTGCTGTCGGAGGCGTCGACGATGGAGAAGGAGGTCTCGCTAGCGTACTGACCGCTTTGCCAGACGAGGACCACGGAGTCGCCGAGGCAGGGGCTGAAGGTCTCGGTGGCGCTGCTGCTGTTGCCGGCGATGGTGGCGCTGGCGAAGAGCGAGCCCGCGGAGTAGACCTGGACGGCGTTGCCGTTCCAGCCGTCGCCGTAGCTGTCGCTCATCACGATGCTGAAGGTGCAGTTGCCGTTCTCGCAGGCGGTGCGGAAGGAGCCATGTACCCAGCTGGTGCTGGTGGGGGTCTCTTCACAGGCCGAGCGCAGGAACCAGTAGTAGACAGTGTTGGCTGTGAGGCCGCTGACGCTGTAGGCAGTGTCGCCCGTAGTGTAGTTTATGGTGGCAGAGTCGATGTTGTTCACGGTGCCAAGCAGGAGTATGTAGCCATCGTTGTTGTCGGTGCTGATGTCCTGCCAAGTGAACTCGGCGCTCTCGGCCTCGATGGCAGAGACTGATACATTGACCGGGTGGGCACAACCCAAGCTTTGCACTATGATATTGTCAATCACGACGCGGTTGTCGCCGCCCGAGGCAAGGCTGGAACCGACAAAGGCAAATCGCACCGTTTGGCCTTCGTAGTCGCCGATGCCGACCATTATGTTAGTGTACTCGCTGCCAAGGTCGTTGGGGTTCATGTCGTCGCGTGTGGTGTCGGAACCCATCTGGTAGATGGGAGTCCAGCTGGCGCCGTCGTTGGTGCTGATGGCCACAACTATGCGGTCGTTGTCGTCGAAGTTGGTGCTCAAATCATAATATCCTGTTGCGGCGATGTCGAAGCTGAGAGCCATGTCGGCATTGATGGCCAGCGCCGGCGAGACAGCCCAATAAGAATAGTCGGACCACAGGTTCATGGCGAGCGCTTTCCCATCAATGGCGATGCTGCCATAAGAGCTGGATGCACTCCAGCCGGATGTGGTGGGGGTGAGGCTGGGCACGGTGTCGAAGACGCCGTTGTAGCGCAGCCAGCATTCATTGTAGCCATATTCTTCCCAGCTGCTGAAGTCCTCGGCCCACGGGGTGGCCTGGGCAGCGGCACAATTGGTGCGGAACGAGCATTCGGCCGACCACTGGGCGGTGCCTTCTTCGCAGACGGGGCGCACCCATACGTAGTAGCGTGTGTTGGGTGTCAGATCGACGAGTATGCAGCCGGCCTCGGTGGTGGTCATGGGTTCGATGTCGGCGGGTATGGTGTCGGTGGTGGTCACGCAGTACTCATAGGTGTCGATACCTTCGGTAGCGGTCCATGCCACGGTGGCGGTGGTGTCGGCCAGTGTGGCGATGTGCACGTCGGTCAGTCGGCGGCACGAGGTGATGTCGATAACGATATCGTCGATGTTGACGCTGACGCCGTTGGCAGCACCCGTGCGGAAAGCTACATAGATGGTTTCGTCCGGACCGAGAGTGACAGTGTCGGCATAGGCGGTGTATTCGGTCCATGTGCCGCTGTTGCCGGCGGTGTGGAAGAGGCGGCGGAAGGTGGCCGGATCGGTGGGATCGGTCATCAGGCCCATCTCGTAGCAGTTGGCATTGCCGCCATAGGTGGCCCACCACGAAATCTCGAGCTGTGTGGGGTCGGTGCCTGCGGGCAGGGCGGGTGAAACAAAGTAGGTGGCGCCGTAGGAGTAGATGTTCATGCCTTGGCCTTCACCGTGGCCATTTGTAGAGACGTAGTGGTAGCCGAAATCGTCCGAACTGTAGACCTGCCAGCAGAACGGGTCGGCGCCTACGGGCGTATTCTCGAAGTTCTCGGTTATGGGCAGCTCGTCAACAGGTGCGCATCCGGTGTAGACGCCGACTGCGGGACTGTAGACGACGGCATCGCCGCAGGTGTAGCCGACGCGGAATGAATAATGCGTGCGGGGGGTGAGCCCGGTGACGGTATAGGTGGTGTCGGTGGCGGTGCCGGCCGTGGTCCACGTGGCGTTTGTGTCAGAGAGGTACTCCACGGTCCAGGAAGACTCGCTGCCGCCGGCGATCCACACCAGCGTCACGCTGGCATCTTCGGCCGAGGCCACTGCCACATTGGGCTGCGGGCAGTCGCTGTTGTCGGCGCATTGGCCTATGAACAGCATATCGGCCTGTGAATTGTCGGATTCCATATAATACCAATCATCGGACGGAACCGGGTTGGCCGGGCTCATGTTGTCGTCGTCGCTGGCATAGTAGAATGTGGAACTGTTGCTCTCATGGTAATAGAATTCTGGATAATCGTCCTCGTAGTCGCCAGTATTGTCGTCGAATGTGATGAGCAGGTTGCCGCCGTTGTAGACGAATGGAGTGGTGAATGTGATGGTATCCCAGGCGCCGTCGGCGGCGCCGAATGTGTAGTTGCCGCTGGCCACAAGGGTGGCATTGGTCACAGGCTGGGCGGCGCTGAGAGTCGATTCGGTCGTGGTGGAGAGGTAGACATCAACGTTGCGCGTGGACGTGTTGTAGCCTGCATGGCGGATGGCCACACCGTAGATGGTGTCCATGCCGCTGACATAGCTGCCGCTATAGATGGTCTGGCTGTAGCTGTAGGAATAGTATACGTTGATGGGATAATAATAATTGCTGTACTCGTCGAGCGGTGTGCTGCCGCAACCGGCGACGGAGAAGCTGCGCTCAACGGCCTCGGCGGTGTCGCCGTCGCACAGGGTGGTCACCATGACGGTATATCTGTGTCCCTCAACAAGGTTGGTGAGGAAGGCGTAGTTGCCGTTGACAACCCACGTGGTGCTGTCTACGTCCACACTGTCGCCGTTGGTGATGTCAAAGATGGTGACGATGGCGCCGGTCTCGTCGAGGCCGCGGCCGTTGCCGCTGTAGGTCCAGGTGGCCACAGCCGAGTTGCTGGTGGTGTTGGACACCTGAAGGTTGGTAATGTCATAGCATGAGAGTTCGGTGGTGAACGAACCGCACGAGCGCCAGTCGCTGGTGCTGCCTTCACACACGGTGCGCACCCAGGCATAGTAGGTTGTGCCTGGCTGCAGGCCGGTGAGCGTGGCCGAAGGCTCGGTGGCCTGCACCAACACAGCGTTGTTGCTGTTGTCGGCGGTGTCGTTGGCTACGATGCTGTAGCTCACTGTCCAGGCGCTGCCGTCGGGGTCGTCCCACACAACGGTGGCGCTGTTGTGGCCCACTGCCGACACTGCTGCCGACAGCGGACGGCGGCACGCAGAGGCCTGCTTTATAGAGAGGTTGTCGACAAAGACACGGCTCATGCCGCCCGAGAAGAATGCCAGGCGCGCGCCGGCAGCCTCGGGGTAGTCGGCGGTGTAGAGGTCGTACTCCGTGTAGCCGCCACCGGGCTGGACGGTGAGCACGGGGCTGAAGGTGGCGAGGTCGGCGGTGTCGCTTATGAAGCCCACAACGGCGGTGCCCGAAATGACATTCAGCCAAAAGCTGATGTGCAGAGCCTCTCCGGGCAGCACCGCGGTGCAGATCATGCCGGTGTCGGAGGCGTTCTGGTGTACGAAGCCGAGGGCATTGTCGCCCGAGCCGCCAACGCCGGCATTGCCCCACACCAGAGGCTGAAGCGCGCTGAGGCTTGTGGTCTGGTAGGGCGCCGTGCGCAGCTGGTACCAGCAGAGAGGCACATAGGTGTCGGCGTCAAAGTCGTTGGTAAAGCTGGTGACATAGGGCAGGGGCACCATTTCGGCGCAAGCGGTGCGGACGATGGTGGCGGTGGTCAAGGCCGTGTCGCCGGCGCCGCAGAGGGCACGGACGCCGACGGTGTAGGCCGTGTTGGCATCAAGGCCGGTAATGGTGTAGGTGCTGTCGGTGGCGGTGCCGTTCAGCTCGCCGTTGAGGTAGACCAGCCAGCTGGTCTCGGTGCCGAAAGGTGTCCATGCGATGGTGGCCGAGTTCGAGTCGGCCGACTCGGTGCGCAGGTTGTAGACCGCCGGGCAGGTGATCTGCTGCACGTGCACATTGTCGATGGCCGCCGGGGGTTGGGTGCCTACCGAGCCGTCGTTCTTCCAATAGAGAACCACATGATAGGAGCCCACCATGCTGTCGAGCACGTCGACGATCGCAGTGTAGTGCTGCCAGGTGCTCTGCACGTTCAGGTTGGTGCTTATCTTGTAATCGCTCCACCCGGAGGGAACGCTACCCGAGGTGACGCTTTCTGTCGACGGAACAACATAGAGCACCAGGTAGTCGCAGCACGACTCGGCCTGGGCCTTCCAGTCGAACTCGATGCCGTACTGTCCGGCCTCGGTCACCTCGACGTCGAAATAGGCGTAGACATACGACGTAGTGCTGATGGTGTAGGCATTGCTGGCACCGTTGTCGTTCGAGATGTAGAGCGACTTGGTGCCTCCATTGTTCTCAGCGCTGCCAATGACCCACTTGTTGGTGTAGCTGCCATTGACCAGCGTCCACTGCGTGGCGTCGTCGGCGGCCTCGAACCCACAGGTGTAGGGCAGGGTCACCGCCGACTGCGCACTCGCTCCGATGGGCAGCGCCAACAGCGCCGCAAGGAGCATCAAAAATGTACGTTTTTTGTGCATGATGATTGTTATTTTTGGTTGAACTAATTTGATTTCCGGTTTCGTAAATGTCTGGTTTCTATAGTGTCGTGAGTTGGCCTGTCGTCGAAAAACCAACGTCAAAGTTAGGAAATTTTTTCGAAACATGCAAATTTTTAATATTATTTTTGTCTTATAATCCACGGCATCGGGGTCGGGTCCGGTAGCCTACCTCTTCGGCCGTTGTACAGTACTTGTACAGTACTTGTACAGTATATGTACGCTTTATAAACGTACAAGTACTGTACAAGTAGCGTACATATAGCGTACAACGAGGCAGGAGGTGCCTTTTGGCATCAGTATAGAATGCTGGGATACAGATATTTGAAAAATACACCCTCGTGAATGGTGCGGCTCGGATGCGGCCCCCGTAGGGGGACAAAGACCTTAGGCGGGGGCATCGCCCCCGTTCGTCGGGGCACACCACCATATATGCGCCCCGGAGGGGCAAAAGAAACAACATCTTGTGCCCCTCCGGGGCGCAAAAAAAACAAACCAATCGCCGGTTTCGGGGGCGATGCCCCCGCCTAAGTTCTTGCACCCCTCACGGGGTGCCGCCCCCCGCGGGGCTCCGGTGGTGGTGTGGTGCGTGCGTCCGTGGGCTCACGCCTACGACTAATGATGTGCCGCCGCTGACGCGGCTCGATGCCCCCGCCTAAGTTCTTGCACCCCTCACGGGGTGCCGCCCCCCGGGTGGGCGGCACAGATGTATTTTTTTTCTGCGGATTGAGAAAAAGGTGTATCTTTGCGGCGTGGAGAGTTCACGAAGGGGTGCGTTTATGTTGCACGTCTACCGAGAGATAGACACATAAACAGCTGAGAATACACCCTCAAAACTTGATCGGGGTAATGCCCGCGTAAGGACAATGAATTATGGAACACACAAAGAATAGTTGTGGCCGCTATCGCTTTTTTGAGGTCACCAGGATCAGCCGCCGGCAGATGATAGCCTGCCTGGCATTGGCACTTTCAACTTTCAGCTTTCAACATTCAGCATTGCGTGCCCAGGACACTGTGCGCAGCCTCGACGAGGTGATGATACAGGATGCGCGCGTGAGCAACAAGGCGCCGCTGACCACGAGCACGGTGGACCGCGAAGAGCTCGACGAGGCGCGTGCGGCCGTCAGCCTGCCTTTCATGCTTGAGACGCAGCCCTCGGTGGTGGCCAGCGGCGAGAACGGCGGTGTGGGTGCCACGGCGCTGCGCATACGCGGTGTCGACGGCTCGCGCATCAACGTCAACATCAACGGCATCACGCTCAACGACGCCGAGAGCCAGGAGGTGTTCTGGTACAACATACCCAACCTGGGCGGCATGGCGCAGAGCATGCAGATACAGCGCGGCGTGGGTGCCAGCAACGGCGGCAGCCCCGCCTTCGGCGCCGCCATCAACATGCAGACCCTCAATGCCCGCAACCGTGCCTATGGAGAGGCCGACCTCGGCTTCGGCTCGTGGAACACGCGCCAGTACAGCGTCAGCGCCGGCACGGGCATACTGAAGAGCGGCCTCTCGTTCGACTTTGCCTACAGCGGACTGACCTCCGACGGCTACATACGCTCCTGGGGCACCGACCAGCAGAGCTTCTTCGGCAGCGCCAGCTGGTACGGCGAGCGCACGCTGGTCAAGCTCCTCGCCATCATCGGCAGCCAGACCACCGGCATCACATGGGACGGCGCTTACGACTACCAGCTCGACGACGACCCCACCTACAACCCCTCGGGCGAGTACGAGATGGACGGCCAGACGATGTACTACCCCAACGAGACCGACAACTACTGGCAGCGCCACTACCAGCTCTACGTCAGCCACCTGTTCAACGACCGCTGGAGCGTCAACGCCGCCTTCGACTTCACCCACGGCGACGGCTACTACGAGCAGATGAAATACAAGAAGTACAAGAACTACAACCTCACCGCCCTCGAAGACGGTTCGAAGCACAATTTAGTCACCCGCAAGTACCTCTACAACAACGCCTATACCGCCAACCTCTCAGCCCGCTACACTGGCGAGCGTCTCAGCCTCTCCTTCGGCGACAACTTCCTCTTCTACGACGGTGAACACTACGGCAACATCATCTGGTTCCGCGACACCGCCGTCCACCTCGACACCCCCTACGAGTGGTACCGCAACTACGGCGACAAATACGACAACACCCTCTTCGCCAAGGCCAACTACGACTTCAGCGACGACCTCAACGCCTACGCCGACCTCCAGCTGCGCATGGTCAACTACAAGGTCTACGGCTACGCCGACGACCTCTTCGACATGGACTTCAACGCCAACTACCTCTTCTTCAACCCCAAGGCCGGCGTCAACTACCGCATCAACGACGACCAGCGCACCTACTTCGTGGCCGGCATCAGCAACCGCGAGCCGCGCCGCAGCGACATCAAGGACGCCATCGGCCGTGGCGACACCATACGTCCCGAGACCATGCTCGACCTTGAGCTGGGCTACCAGATTGCCCAGCGCCGCTGGAACGCCAGCGCCAACCTCTACGCCATGCTCTACCGCGACCAGATGACCCCCAACGGCGACGTCAGCAGCAGCGGCTACGCCCTCATGGAAAACGTCGAGAAGAGCTACCGCCTCGGCATCGAACTGCAGGCCGGTGTGAAGGTGACCGACTGGATGCGCATGGACGCCAACCTCACCCTGAGCCGCAACAAGGCCGTCGACTTCAGCTACACCGACTTCGCCGACGGCGACACGGCGCTGCAAAGCGTCACCGCCACCACCGACCTCTCGCTCTCGCCCTCGGTCATCGGCGCCGCTATAGCCACCTTCGTCCCTGTCGAGAACGCCAAGCTGCAGCTCATAGGCAAGTACGTGGGCAAGCAGTATGCCGACAACACCAGCCGCGAGTGCTACGCCATCGACCCCTACTTCCTGCTCAACGTCAAGGCCTCCTACACTTGGAAACTCAAGGGTACCAACGAGATCGAGGCCCAGCTGCTGGTCAACAACGTGCTCAACCACCAGTACCGCCTCAACGCCTGGGTGGGCGACTACTTCAGCGACGACCCCTCGTGGTACGGCTACTACCACGACCGCGCCTGGCTGCAGCAGCCCGGCATCAACTTCATGGGCCGCGTGATCTACCGGTTCTGATTGACTAACGCATTAACACGTTAACGCATTAACGCATTAACGCATTAACACATTAACACTTTGAATATCCTCGACATCCTCGGCGCCGCCATCGGCTTGGTCTATGTGTTCAGCGAATACAGGGCAAGCCGGTGGTTCTGGCCGTCGAGCCTGCTGATGGCGGCGTTCTACGCGGTCATCAACTTCCGCATCGGCTGGTACGCCAACACGGGCATCTGCGTCTACAACTTCGTGATGTCGGTCTACGGACTGCTGGTGTGGCGGGGGGTAGTGGAAAGCGGAAAGCGGAAAGCGGAAAGCGGCGAGCGCCCCATCGGCTCGTGCCCGGCGCGCTACTGGCCGTGGCTCATCCTGGCCACGGCGGCGCTGACGGTGGCCTTCCGCTTCGTCCTGGCACTGTTGGGCGAGACCACCATGCCGTGGCTCGACGGTGCGGTGGCGGCCCTCGGCATCGTCGGCATGTGGATGCTCGCACAGAAATACTGGCAGCAGTGGCTCTTCTGGCTTGTCAGCGAGCCCCTGTTGGTCTATATCTACCTCTCGACTGGCTACCCGGCCTCGGCCGCGATGTACGCCGTCTACGAGGTGTTCTGCATCATGGGAATCATCAGATGGAGAAAATTGAGAATTGAGAATTGAGA
>JAFVWV010000079.1 GCA_017501495.1 Bacteroidales bacterium
GCCCTGCAGGCGGGTGCCGAACTTGCGGAAGGTCTTGAGCTCGTCGACGGGGAAGTAGCCGCGGCGCGCCATCGTGCTGTAGATCACCGGCGTGATGTGGCCCTGGCTGACGAAGAGCATGTCCTCGCCCTCGCCGCTCATGGTGAAGTTCTTGGGCTCGAAGTCCATAATGTTGAAGTTCATGGCCACGAACCAGTCGGCGGTGCCGAGCGAGCCGCCCGGGTGGCCGCTCTTGGCGTTGGTGGTCATACGGAGAATGTCGCGGCGCACCTGCGTCGCAATCTGCTGAAGTTCCTGTGTTGTTTTCATTGTTATTGTTTGTTTATTATTTTGTCGATTGTAGCGTCTCTTCGAGACGCAGAGATTCTATTTGTCTTTCTGCCCCACACAACAGTGTGGGGTTAATCACGCTTCGCGTGGTGGCGTGCCTTCGGCACGCGCAGCATCCGCAACGAGTTGTCCACTGTCACTTACTTCAGTTTGAAGACATATTGGCGTGAGTTCTGGTCGACGGCGAAGAGCTCGTTGCCGTGGCGGGTGACGCTGACGGCCAGCGTGTTCTCGTCCCAGTCGTGGATGGTGCCGGTGCCGCGGTCGCCGCGCATCGTCACGTGTCCCCAGACGCGTCCTTGGGCGCCGTCGGTCTCCACGTATATGGTCTCGGTCTGCTTGCTCGATGCCTTGGCCTGCGGTGCGGGGGCGCTTTGTGTTTTCTGGTTGGTCCGTGTGCTCCGGGCCTGGGCGTTTTCGCGTGTCTGGGCTGCGCTGGAGGGGACCAGCTCGAGCTCCACTGTGTCGGTGAATCCGCCGAAGACCATCTGCGGGTGTTGTTGCTGCTGCGGTTCGGCCTGGCGCGTGTTCTGCTTGCAGCCTGCGGCCAGCAGGGCGGCCGTCAGCAGAATTGTGAACTGGATGTTGTGTTTCATATTGTTGTGTTGATTTTTGTTCGTAGGTTTATTACCGCCAGAGGTTCATGTCGAACGATTGTTCGGCTTCTTCGGGCAGGGTGGGGAAGAGGTTGCGGCCGATGACGGCCTCCACTTCGTCGACCGAGACGGCATAGCGTCGCGGCGAGCCGTCCTGTTTGTTGTTTTCGACGATGAAGCCCACCGTGCGGTAGCCGTCGGCGGTGCTGATGGCCATGGCTTTGAAAAATCGGTCGGGCACGTGCACGCAGGCTTGCCCGATATGGCCGGTGCCGATGCTGTCGAACACCGGTCCGCAGACTATCCACACGCGTTCGTAGCGTTTGGCCACGCGGCGCGTCATCTCTTCGATTTTGCGCCATGCGCCGGCGTTCATCGCGTGGTCTTGCGGGCAGATGTTGGTGAAGTAGTAGCTCTCTTCGAGCGCCTGGCAGCTCCATCGCATGTCGGCCCGCGGGGCCATGTGGCCTTTGTCGTAGCCGCTGCGGCTGTAGTCCTCGCGGCTGGCCTTGGGCCACGCCACATCGGGGTCGCGGCTGAAGCTGTATTGTCCGTCTTCCGTACCGTCGGCCTCGGCGGCCGTCAGTTCCCATGCCACCCAGTCGGGGCAGAGCGTCGTGTGGTTGTAGGATGCCGTGTAGCCGAGGTGGCGCACAATGTCTTCGCCGGCCTCGCTGGCAGGCAGTTCGAGGCCTTCGACGCGGGGACCGCTGACCTGTGCCGAAGGAGCGGGATTGCATGACGCCATCAGCGTCAGCGCTGCTATGAGTATTCCTTTTTTTACCATAATTTCACCGTGCAAAGATACAAAAAAAAACGACACTGTAATGTATATTTTAATAACAAGTTTGTAACAAAAAGTTATCAACAGGTTGCGGACCCCTTTCGAGGGTGTTCCGGAGGGGCTGTGCAGGGGGTGCGCGGGAGGTGGCAAGCGTGCGCTTGGTTAACATAAATTGTGTTAATTTTAACTATATTTAACCCTGTTTTGCCCAATCCAGGCCCTTATCGGGAGCTCATATCAACGATACATCAACGATATATCAACGATATTTCAACGATTGCAATCGTTGAAATATCGTTGATATATCGTTGATGTATCGTTGAAGTGCCCTTTCGGACCCTTTCCGGACCCCTCGGCGGCGGGGGCCGGAGGTGGGCAAAATGCAAAAAGTTATCAACAATTATTTGCCGATTGCGAAAAAAGTAGTACATTTGTACACTCCGAATTGTAGGTCGGAGTGGTATAACATTGTGATTTTGAAATTAAAATAAATATATATGGCACTGAAAAGAGTGATGGTTTTGACCGGCGGCGGCGACTGCCCTGGCCTCAATGCGGTGATACGCGGCATCGTGAAGCGTGCCGCGCAGGTCGACGATTGGGAGGTCATAGGCTGCGTCGAGTCGTTCAACGGCGTGCTGCGCGAACCCACCGAGATCGTGATGCTCGACGAGAAGACCGTCGAGGGGCTGCAGATACAGGGCGGCACCATACTGGGCACCACCAACAAGGGCGGCCCCTTTGCCTGGCCGGTGAAGAACGCCGACGGCAGCTGGACCACCGTGGACCGCAGCGACGAGATGCTGCGCAAACTGCAGTACATGGGCGTTGACGCCGTCATCAACATCGGCGGCGACGGCAGCCAGCGCATCTCGCTCGGTCTGGCCCGCAAGGGCCTGAATATCGTCGGTGTGCCCAAAACCATCGACAACGACCTTTCGCTCACCGACTACACCTTCGGTTTCCAAACCGCTGTGCAGATATGCACCGACGCTATCGACAAGCTCGTCACCACGGCCGCTTCGCACAACCGCGTCTTCATCCTCGAGGTGATGGGTCGCGACGCAGGCTGGATAGCGCTGCACTCGGCCATCGCCGGCGGCGCCGACGTGTGCCTTATACCCGAGATACCCTACGACATCGAGAAGGTGAAAGCCAAGATAGAGCAGCGCTACAACAAGCGTCGCGGCTACTGCATCATCGTCGTGGCCGAAGGCGCCATGCCCAAGGGCGGCACGGTGACCGGCAGCGCACCCACCGAGGTGGGCGACCAGCACATCAAGCTGGGCGGCGTCGGCGAGCAGCTGGCTGCCGACCTCAAGGCTGCCGGCGTCGAGCACGACATACGCTACACCATCCTCGGACACCTGCAGCGCGGCGGCACCCCCATAGCCTTCGACCGCGTGCTTGCCACCGAGTTCGGCGTCCGCGCCATGGAATTCGTCATGGAAGGCCGCTTCGGCCAGATGGTGGCCTACCACCACCCCGACGTCGTCGGCATACCGCTGGAAGAGGCCGTCCGCGAGCAGAACCTCGTCTGCCCCGACAGCCGCCTGGTCCACACCGCCAAAGGCGTCGGCATCGAGTTCGGCGACTGAGAGCCCCAATCGAAAATAAACGAAAACAACAATATACAATGGAACCCAAAAAGATAAAATCAGCCCTCATATCGGTCTTCTACAAAGACGGACTGGAGGACATAGTCCGCGCGCTCGACGCACAGGGTGTCACCATCTACAGTACAGGCGGCACCTATAAGTTCATCCACGACCTCGGCATCGAACCTATCGCCGTTGAAAGCCTCACAGGCTACCCCTCGATTCTCGGCGGCCGCGTCAAGACACTGCACCCCAAGGTGTTCGGAGGCATCCTCTCGCGCCGCGACATGTACAGCGACGGCGAGCAGCTGGCCGAATACGAGATACCGGAAATCGACCTCGTCATCGTCGACCTCTACCCCTTCGAGCAGACGGTGGCCAGCGGAGCCCCTGAACAGGACATCATAGAGAAGATAGACATCGGAGGAATCAGCCTCATCCGCGCCGCCGCCAAGAACTTCAACGACGTGGTCATAGTGCCGGCAGTGGACTACTACAAAGAGTTTCTCCAGCTCTACACAGAACAGGACGGCTGCACCACCCTCGAACAGCGCCACCGCTTCGCGGCCTACGCCTTCAACGTCAGCAGCCACTACGACACCGCCATCTTCAACCACTTCAACCAGAGCGAGCAGCTGCCGGTATTCAAGCAGAGCTGCCGTCACGGCGAGGTGCTCCGCTACGGCGAGAACCCCCACCAGAAGGGTGTCTTCTACGGCGACCTCGAAAGCTGCTTCGACAAGCTCAACGGCAAGGAAATCAGCTACAACAACCTTGGCGACATCGACGCTGCCTGCGCCCTGATCGACGACTTCGACGGGAAGACGGCCTTCGCCATCCTCAAGCACAACAACGCCTGCGGCATGGCCGTGCGCCCCACGCTGCTCGAGGCATGGAAAGACGCCCTCGCCGGCGACCCCGTCAGCGCCTTCGGCGGAGTGCTCATCTGCAACAAGAAAGTCACCAAAGACGTGGCCGACGAGATGCACAAAATCTTCTTCGAAGTCTGCATCGCACCCGACTATGACGACGACGCCCTCGCAGTGCTGCGCGGCAAGAAGAACCGCATCATCCTGCGCCGCAAGGCCTTCAAGATGGCCGACCCGATGTTCCGCTCGGTGCTCGACGGCGTGCTCGTGCAAGACCGCGACACCGTGGTGCCCACCGCCAAAGACATGGCCAAGAGCGTCACCAGCACCAAAATCACCAAAGAGCAGGCCGAAGACCTGGCCTTCGCCACCATCCTCGTCAAGCATACCAAGAGCAACGCCATCGTGCTGGCCAAAGGCCGCCAGCTGCTGGCCAGCGGCACCGGCCAGACCAGCCGCGTCGACGCCCTGCGCCAGGCCATCGCCAAAGCCAAGAGCTTCGGCTTCGACCTCGACGGCGCCGTCATGGCCAGCGACGCCTTCTTCCCCTTCCCCGACTGCGTCGAGATAGCCCACGAGGCCGGTATCGCCGCCGTCGCCCATCCGGGTGGAAGCATCCACGACCAGGACAGCATCGACTACTGTGAGAAAAACCGCATGGGCATGGCTATTACAGGCAAACGTCATTTTAAACACTAAACATCAACATGGGACTTTTATCATTCTTCAACCGTGAAGTGGCAATGGACCTTGGCACCGCCAACTCCATCGTGATATACAACGACCAGGTGGTCATCGACGAGCCGTCGGTGGTCGCTGTCGACCGTAAGAACAACAAAATCATGGCCGTCGGCAAAGAGGCCAAAGCATGGGAAGGCAAGACCAAAGACCGCGACATCGACGTGGTGCGCCCGTTGCGGGGCGGTGTCATCGCCGACTTCGAGATGGCCCAGCACCTTATTCGCGAACTCATCAGCATGACCAGCGTCAACCGCTCGTTCCTGCCCCCGTCGCTCCGCATGGTCATCTGCATCCCCAGCGGCATCACCAACGTCGAGGAACGTGCCGTGCGCGAAAGCGCAGAACAGGCCGGCGCCAAGGAAATCCGCATGATACACGAACCTATGGCCGCCGCCATCGGCGCCGGCATCGACGTGCTGCAGCCCGAGGGCCACATGGTGGTCGACATCGGAGGCGGCACGGCCGAGATCGCCGTCATCTCCCTCGGCGGCATCGTGTGCAATAACTCCATCCGGGTGGCCGGCGACGTCTTCAACGACAACGTGGTGGACTATATGAAGCGCCAGCACAACATGATTATCGGTGTGCGTATGGCCGAGAAGGTGAAAATCGCCGTCGGCGCCGCTGTGAGCGAATTGGCCGACCCGCCCGAGGACTTCCGCACACTGGGACGTGACCTGCTTACAGGTCTGCCCAAAGAAATCAGCGTCAACTACAAAGAGATAGCCCATGCCCTCGACCGTTCGATTGCGCAGATCGAGCAGGCCATCCTCGACACCCTGGCTGCCACGCCCCCCGAGTTGGCCGCCGATATCTACAAGACCGGCATCTATCTGGCCGGTGGCGGCGCTTTGCTGCGCGGCCTCGACCAGCGGGTGAGCAGCAAGACCAAGCTGCAGGTCCACATCGTCGAAGACCCGCTTCGCGCCGTGGCACGCGGCACAGGCATAGCACTCAAGAATTTCAACAAATTCTCATTCCTGATCAGATAGACAGGCTTATGCGAAAACAAAGCAAGGCTGGCGCACTGCTGTGTGTGCCAGCTTTTTCATTTATAACCCCAAAAAACTAATCTCTAATCGTCGTAGCGAAGGAACTGACCCTCCTTGTCGAAGACCATCTCCACTCCATTGTTCAGTTCGACTTCGTAGTTCGAACGCTCTTTGCCAAGTTGCACCACATATTGGCCGGCAAAGTTGGTGGACACATAGTCGACGATGCCTTGCAGCATGATGGCTGTCGGAACGCCGTTGGTATCGCGGTCTTCCACCTCGGTCCACTCGCCTTTCTTGCTGAAGTCGATGTTGGCGCCATCGGTGAAGATGACCTCGTAGTCTTTGTCTGCCAGTTCGGTGTCGTGATAGACTATCGAGACCTGCTTGTCGGCGAAGTGTGTGTCGACAAAAGTCTGCGCCTCCTGTGGCAGTTCGCCGAATTGAATGACTTTCTTGTCCTCATGGTTGCAGGCAGAGAGACTTACGGCGGCAAATATTGCCATGGTCAGAATGATTGATCTCTTCATTTTGTAATATTTTTTAATGGGTTAAAAAAAATATGTTTATTTCACGCTGCAAAAATACAAATATAGTGTTTCATAATTGTTAAGAAACGGTTAAGTTTTTGTTACGTTTTTGGGAGGTGAAATGTTTGATGTTTGGATGCAATCCGAAAACTTTTCGTATATTTGCAGCCGAAACAAGTGTGGTTGCTTGCGGCGCAACCTGCAGAAATTCCGCTTGGTAGAGCGTACAACTCCAGGATAGATTATTAACAAAAAAACGCTCTACAATGACAAAAAACAAACGTGGCCTGCTTTGGGCCATCCTCTCAATCAGCCTGCTGACTGTCATGGCCGGCGCCGCGATGGCCCCTGCCCTGGGAGCAATCAGAGAACACTTTGCCGACTGCAGTCCTATGACGGTGCAACTCATTGTCAGCCTGCCGGCCTTGTTCATCATTCTTGCCACCTTCCTTTTCCGTCCGCTATGCAGACTGGTGCGTACGCGCACCCTTGCCTTGTCGGGACTGATATTATATGTTCTCGCAGGCGCGGGCGCGTACTTTATAGATAATATAGTGTGGTTGCTGGTGATGAGAGGTATGCTTGGCGTTAGCGTTGGCATGATTATGCCTTTGAGTACGGGTCTGCTGAGCTATTATTTCCCGCCCGAAGAGCAAGGCCGTCTGATGGGTCTTTCGGCTGCCATGAACCAGATGGGCGGAGTGGTGGCCACGTTGCTGGCCGGAGTACTGGCCACCGTCAGTTGGCGGTGTGCTTTTCTCGTCTATCTGGCTGGATTGATTGCCGTGGTGCTTGTGGCCCTGATGCTGCCAAACGAGCGTTTGGCATCGAAAGGCGGCCGCCTTGAGGTGCGCACTCTGCTGCGTTTCCATCCGTCGGTGACGGCTATGCTTTTCATTATGCTCCTGTTTTTTGTCTATCCGACCAACTTCGCCATTACGGCGGTCGCAGCAGGCGTCCAGCCTATGGCTGTAACCATGATTATGGTTGGGCTCGATGTGGTTGCCTTCTTCGTCGGTTTGATGTTTGGCTGGCTGATGCGCAACCTGCGACGGCAGATGAAGTATGCCGCGCCGCTTTTCTTTCTGTCGGGCTATGCTGTGCTGGCTTTTGCCGGTGGCATTGTGGGAATGATTGCAGGGTCGGTGCTTGTCGGCTTGGCCAACGGAGCCGGTGTGCCATACGTGAACACCATAGCCAGCATCAAGGGCGGGCGTGACGCCGCCGTGACGGTTATGCCTCTTATCTCGGCTGCCCTGTATCTTGGGCAGTTCCTCTCGCCTCTGATAGTCACACCGCTTGCCGGTGCTTGCGGATGCTCACCCTATGTGGTGGCCATCGGGTTGGCTTTGCTGTTCTTGGTTCAGATGTTCTTGACGCGCAGGCATCAGGCTCTGCCTCCGGTTCAATAGGTAGTGGCAAGCTTGAGCAGTATTTTGTTCATCATTTCGGCTGCGGCCTGGTTCGAGCATTCGAAGTCGTTGGCCATGATGGCGAAGCTGAGCATCTGTCCGCTGCGTGCGATTATGTAGCCGGCGTATGCCTTCACGCCGTCCATCGTGCCTGTTTTCACCATGACGGTGATGTCTTTCGGCAGCGAGGGCAGCATGTTCTTGGCCGTGCCGCTTTGGCCCACTTTGGCCAGCGATTGCCGGAAGTCGGCGCTGAAGTTCTCTTTGGCCACGGTGGCCAGATAGCGGCAGAGGAAGTCGGTCGTAGTGCGGTTGAGCCGTGAGAGGCCGCTGCCGTCGATGATGCGCACGCCGCTTGCCTCGAGGCCGTTCTCTTTGAAGTAGTCGGTCACGGCGCGGGCGCCGTTCTCGAAGCTTCCGAGTCCATATTTGGCATAGCCGAGGTACTTGAAGATGCTTTCGGCGTAGATGTTGTTGCTTGTCAGGTTGGTGTATTGCGCGATGGTGTAGTAGTCGGTGCTGTAGTAGTCTACGATGGCGCGCAGGCTGTCCGGAGTGGAGTAGACTTGCATCGAGTTTCCTGAGATGGCCACGCCGTGGGTGCGCAGGTGTGCCGAGAAAAGGTCGGCGCAGATGCGCGAGGGGTTGGGCAGGGCGCCGCGGACGGCGAAATTCTGTTTGCCCAGAGGCACGGTGCCGCGGTAGAGGCGCTCGTTTGATGTCGGGCTGCCGTAGATGACCACTTGGTCGCCGCTGTTTTCTGCGGCGGTGGTCACTTCGCATGTGCCGTGTATGTCGAGGTTTTTCGGTTTGGTGCCGACGGCGCTGGCGGGATAGCCCAGTTTTTTGCCCGGGTTGAAGTAGACGAAGTACATGTTTTCGTGGAAGTTGAGTCCGTTGACTCCGGCACCGTAGTAGTTGCCCACATCGCCCCACTGCCAGCTGTCGTGCAGCGGCTGTTCGTCGAAGATGCTGGCGTTGTAGCATACGCGTCCGTCTACTTTGCGGATGCCTTTTTTGCGCAGCGCGGTGGTCCAGCTGTCGAAGAGCGAGTCGGGGGCAGTCTGGCGGTAGCGGTAGGAGCCCAGCATCGGGTCGCCGCCGCCGATGACGTATATGTTGCCGTGGAGCATGCCGTCGCGGTCGGTGTTGCCGCGCACGGCCACTTTTGTGGCAAATCGGAAATCACTGCCGAGTTTGGCGAAGCCTACGCCTGTGGTGAACAGCTTCTGCACCGATGCCGGTGTCATGGATGCTTGTGCGTTGTTGCTGTAGAGAACCTTTCCGGTGCCGATGTTGTAGAGGCATACGCTCAGTTGGGCGTGGCGCATGCCGTCGGCGCGCCGTGTCTGCTCCACCAGGCGGTCTATGTCGTGCGTGTTCTGGGCTGCGGCCGCGAAGGCCAGAGCCGAGACGAGGAGCATGGTCAGTGTTTTTCTCATTTAATTTTCTTTCAATGATTGGTTTATTGTATCTATCTGGTCGAGCAGTGCGTCGCGGCCATAGCCTGTGAGGCTCGAGGTGAGCAGCATCGGCGGCAGTTCTTCCCACATCTCGCCGAGGGCCTTTTCCATCAGTTTGATGTTGCCCATCACCTCGCGTTGTTTTTCCTTGTCGGTCTTGGTGAAGACGATGGTCAGCGGCACACCGTTGGCGCCGAGGAATTCTATGAATTCGAGGTCGATGCGTTGCGGCGGTATGCGGCTGTCGATGAGCACGTAGGTGTTGGTCAGCTGCTCGCGGTGCAGGAAGTATTCGCGCATCATGGTGCTCCATTTCTCGCGGCTGGTTTTGCTGGTGCGGGCATAGCCGTAGCCGGGCAGGTCGACCAGGTACCACTCGTCGTTGATGAGGAAGTGATTGATCAGCTGTGTCTTGCCAGGTCGGCTGCTGGTTTTGGCCAGGCCTTTGACGCCGGTGAGCATGTTGATGAGCGACGATTTGCCGACATTGCTGCGTCCGATGAAGGCATATTCCGGGCGCCCGTCCTGCGGACATTTGCGGTAGCTCGGGCTGCTGATGGCGAAGGTGGCGCTTTTAATCGTCATTGCGGTCGTCTTTTTTCAGCCGTCGGCGGGCTATTTTTATGTTTTTCAGTTCGAGCTGCAGCTCTTTCCTTTTCTCGCGCAGCTCTTCGCGCAGGCGCTGGCGGCCTTTGAGTTCGCTTAGTTCGCGCAGGCTTTCGGCTTCTTCTTCGCTGCTTTTGCGCCACCATGGCAGGCGGCGCATGTCGATGCGGAAGAGCCGTCGGCTGTCGAACTTGGGGTTGCGCTTGAGGAAGGTCTCCATGTGTCGGCTGCGTTTGTCGTCGTTGATATCGCTGATGGTGATGAGGATGCCGATGTCGCTCGTCAGCGGCAGGCCGTGGTCGAAGCAGGCACCGAAGTAGCGCATCGAGGGCGAGAGGTTCATGTAGGCGCTCACCAGGGCCGGCACGGTGCATCCGCGGGCGCGTACGGCGCGCTGCAGTATCTGGTAGTCTTCCTTGTAGTTGCGCCCGTTGAAGAGGCGCACCAGCTCGTTGTAGTCGTTTTCTATCTTCAGCGGCTCGTAGGGCCAGATGAGACCGTCGCGGTCGGGGAAGTATTTCTGGTAGAAGTAGAGTATCATGTCGCGCGCCAGGCGGTCCATGTCGTTGTATATGGTCACCTTGCCGAGGAAGTAGAGCGTCTCGGGTATTTCGAGAGCCAGGGTGCCGAGGCCGTCCCAGAGGTTGTCGAGGCTGTAGATGCCTTTGCTCAGGTTCTGGCTGGGCTGGTATTTGGGCTGCACGAAGGCGCGGCCGAGCTCCACGGTGTAGGGCAGGTAGTCGTTGATGAACTGCTCGCTGAGCTGGAAGTGCTGCGCCGTGGGCGTGGCTATGCTGCCGTCGGCGCGGCGCATCATGTTGGTGCCGTGTATGAAGCGGTAGCCGCCGATGATTTCTTCGTCCTCCGGGCTCCACACGAAGAGCTGCTTGCAGCAGTAGGGGTCGGGCAGGTTGTCGTATTCGTCGATGTCCACCTCGTGGCCTGTGCCGCCGCCGTCGGTGGCGTAGCTCAACTCGCGCAGCCGTCCTATCTCGCGCATGATGTTGGGCGAGAGGTGTGCCGTGGTGATGTATATCTCTTTGTTGCCGCGGTTGGTCTTGCGCAGGAAGTGCTTCTGCTTGAGCTCTTTCTTTATCAGTTCGCGGTCAACCGGGGGAATTATGTAGCTAAGGTCTGGCATAATGGTTTGTCTTTATGCGTTGAACTCTTCGTTCGGGTTGTCTTTCAGTCGGTATACGTGGTCTTTCACCATCTGGGCCCACTCGGCCGGGGTGTGGCGTTTGTCGAAGGTCTGCCAGGGTATCGGCTTGCCGAAGGTGATGGTGAAGGTCTTGCCGCGCTGGGCGAACATCTCGGCCGGCAGCAGTGCCATCTCGAAGTTGAACTTGATGCCGAGCCATTTGCGCAGGTTGGCCAGGTTGTAGAAGCTGTTGCGGTTGCGCGCGTCGGTGAATACCGGCACGAGGTCGCGGTGGTAGCGGACGCATTTCTTGATGAACGTGGGCTTCCACTCCAGGTCTTTGATTTCGCCCTTCTGGCGGCGCGAGCAGGCTCCGGCCGGGAAATAGAGCAGGGCGAATTCGCCTGCGAAGGCCTCTTCGAGGCTGGCCAGGGCGCGGGTGCGGTTCACCTTGTCGATGGGTATGAACAGCTCGCGCAGGCCGGGCAGGTAGAGCAGGAAGTCGTTGACCGGAAACTGTATGTCCTTCCTTACGTGTCCCACGGCGCCCATCAGCGCCAGCCCGTCGGGGCCGCCCAGCGGATGGTTGCCCGCCACCATCGGGTAGCCTTCGGCCGGAATGTTCTCCGCGCCGATGGATTTTATGGTGATGCCAAGGTCCTGCGGGTCGTGCCCTTCGAGGAACTTGTACACGAAGTCGAGCCCGAAATATTCGCGGTTCAGGTATATGCCGCGGTTCAGTTCGGGTACATGCAATATCTTTTCTATCAGGCGGATGGCCCACTTCGGCACCTTCACGCCCTTCGAGCCGATCATCTGCTCGACGTCGATAAAATTCTCTTTGATTGTGTTTATGTCCGGTCTCTCCATAGATCACTTTTTGATGATGCAAAGATACGTATATATTTTAAAATAGGGCCGCATTTTTGTTAAAAAGTTATCAACCGCCATGTGTCGAAAGTCCGGGTTGGTCGTGTCGGTACACGGCCACTTTTAACAAAAAAAACTGTTAATATTATGCTAAATTTGGTTATTTCGCCCCAGTTTGGCCCCTTACCGGTAGTGCATATCAAC
>JAFVWV010000080.1 GCA_017501495.1 Bacteroidales bacterium
AAAATGAGTGTCGCAAGGCCCAAACAATTTTGAAAACGGCCCAAATGAGTGTCGACAGGCCCAATTGATTTTGAAAACGGTTAAAATGAATGTCGCTAGGCCCAATTGATTTTGAAAACGGCTAAAATGAATGTCGCTAGGCCCAATCGATTTTGAAAACGCCCAAAATAAGTGTCGCCAGGCTGTTTCAAAATTAAAACACGGTTTCGCAGCTTGCGACAGGGGCAATAAAAATAAAATGGGGCCCGCGACGGATGTCGCGGGCCCCATTATATTGTGTCGGCCTGTTATCCGCGCACCTTGGCGCCCAGCTGGGTCTCGAGGGTCTTCTGGATCTTGGCCATGGTGGACTCGATCTGTTTGTCGTTGAGGGTCTTGTCCTTGTCCTGCAGGATGAAGCTGACGGCATAGGACTTGAAGCCTTCGGTGATGCCCTTGCCCTCATAGACGTCGAAGAGGCTGACGCGCTTGAGGAGTTTCTTCTCGCATTGCATGGCGGCCTGCTCGATGGCGGCGAAGGTGACGTCCTTGCGCAGGATAAGGGCCAGGTCGCGGCGCACCTCGGGGAACTTGGCCACCTCCTGATACTGCACCTCCTTCGTCGGATAGCCCTTGAGGAGGAGTGTCCAGTTGAGGTCGGCATAGAAGACGGGCTGCTTGATGTCCATCTTCTTCAGCGTCTCGCGGCCGATGCGGCCGATGGTGCCCAGCAGCTTTTTGCTGTCGCGCTGCACGATGTCGAGACCTTCGGCGAAGAATTTGTACTGCGTCGGGACCATCTCCACGCGGCCCATGTTGACGCGCATGCGGTGCAGGATGTCCATGACGTAGGCTTTGAGGTAGAAGAAGTCGGCCTCGGCGGGTTTCATCTTCCAGCTCTCGGGCGTCATGTTGCCGGTGAGGAAGATGCTGACGTGCTCGGTCTCGTTGAAGCGCTTGGTGACGGGCAGCTCCTGGTTGGCGGCCTCGTCGGTCTTCACGTAGCCGCGGCCGAACTCGTAGAGCTTCTGGTCGTGGATCTTATAATTAATGTTACGCGCGATGCACTCCAGGCCGCTGTAGAGCAGCGTCTGGCGCATGACGTTGAGTTCCTTCGAGAGGGGGTTGATGATGGGGATGCAGCGGTCGGCCGGGAAGTCGGGATTCTCGTCGTAGTATTCGCTCTTGGTGAGCGAGTTGTTCATTATCTCGCTGAAGCCGTTGTCGGTGAGGTAGTCGCTCACGGCGTTCTTCAGCTTGCGCGGATCAGGCTTCTTGCCGTAGCTGAGGCAGCTGTTGACCGTGGTGCCGATGTGGATGTTGTTGTAGCCGTAGATGCGCATGATTTCCTCCACGATGTCGCACTCGCGGGTGACGTCGGCCTTGCAGGTGGGCACCTTGAGGGTCATGCCCTCGGCGTCCTCACGCACAATCTCGATGTCGAGCGAGGTGAGGGCCGTGCGCACGGCCTCCAGCGGGATGTCCTGCCCCACGAGGTCGAACATGCGGCGGAAGTTCACCTCCACCGTAGGACGCTCAATCTTGTTGGGGTAGAGGTCGACCATCTGGCCGCAGATGTCGCCGCCGGCCAGCTCGCGGATGAGCTTCACGGCGCGGCGCAGGGCCCACTCGGTGATGTTGGGGTCGCAGGTGCGCTCGTAGCGGTAGCTGGCGTCGGTCTTCAGGGTGTGGCGCTGGCTGGTCTTGCGGATGCTCACGGGGTTGAAGAAGGCGCTCTCCAGGAAGACGTTCGTGGTCTCCATGCTCACGCCGCTCTTCTGTCCGCCGAAGACACCGGCGATGCACATACCCTCGTTCTCGTCGCAGATCATCAGGTCGCGGGCGTCGAGCGTGCGCTCCACGCCGTCGAGGGTGACGAACTTGGTGCCCTGCGGCAGGCGCTTCACGACGACATGGCCGCCGCCGATCTTGTCGGCATCGAAAGCGTGCAGCGGCTGGCCCACCTCCATCATGACGAAGTTGGTGACGTCGACGATATTGTTGATGGGACGCAGGCCCACGGTGCGCAGACGGTTCTGCAGCCACTCGGGGCTCTCCCCTACCTTCACATTACGCAGCGTGATGCCCGTGTAGCGCGGGCAGAGCTCCGGTTCCTCCACGGTGACGCGGATGGCCTCCTTGGGGTTTGTTGCAACACTGTTGCAACATACTGAACCATCAACCTCGGGCCACTTAATTTTCAGCTGCTTGCCCTCGCGGGTATTGCGGACGGCCACCACGTCGCGGGCCACGCCGATGTGCGAGATGGCGTCCATGCGGTTGGCGGTGATAGCCACCTCCAGCAGGCAGTCGTCCTTCACGTGGAAGTACTCCTTGGCTGGCATTCCCACGGGGGCGTCGTCGGGCAGCACCATGATGCCGGCGTGGTCGGTGCCGAGCTGCAGCTCGTCGGCAGCGCAGAGCATACCCTCACTGACAGCACCGCGCAGCTTGCCTTTCTTAATCTCGTAGTACTCGGTGTCCGAGGTGTAAATCTTGGTGCCTATCTGGGCGCACACCACCTTCTGTCCGGCGGCCACGTTGGGGGCGCCGCAGACAATGTTCAGCGGACGCTCGCCGCCCACGTCGACGGTGGTCAGGTGCAGGTGGTCGCTGTCGGGATGCGGCTCGCAGGTCAGCACCTGCGCTATCACCACATGCTCCAGACCACCCTTGATGGTCTCCACCTTCTCCATGCTGTCCACCTCCAGACCGGAGAAAGTCAGCAGGTCGTCAAGCTGTTGAGGAGTCATATCCTCAATATCCACATACTCTTTAAGCCAATCAAAAGAAATATTCATATATGTATCAGTTTATTATCAATAGTTGACATTCATCGTATCAAAAATGCAAAGATACAACTTTTTCTTAATACGGCAAAGTGTTTGTAATCTGTCGACAGAATCAAATGCCATGAGCCATGCCGTGAAACAGACAATGAGAGAATTGGTCATATCGCGGATTTTCAGTGTATTTTCTATAGGTTTGCAGTAGAATAAAGAGGTAGATTACATTGACCA
>JAFVWV010000081.1 GCA_017501495.1 Bacteroidales bacterium
AGTCGCCGATGGCCACGACGCGGAAAGTCATGTTGGGAATGCTCTCCATGCCTTCGGGCATCATGCCGTCGAGGTCTTGCAGGATGAAGGTGATCTCGCCGTAGCGGTAGTCATAGCGCAGGTTTTCCGGAACGATGATGTTCTCGATGACATTGCCATCCTCGTCGTAGGTGCTGTAGTCGATGGGGTAGACGTAGGGCAGCAGGTTCTGGCGGCCGCCGTCGAGGAGATAGGCGTTGACCGTGCCGTAGTCGACCACGTCTTCATCGAGTTCGTCCCAATAAACGGTGGCCATGTAATAGTTGGCCGATGCGGGTTTCACCCAATTGCCGGGGTAAATGGTTACCTCCATTGTCTCCATCGTCTGGTGTTCGCACGAGGAGAATCCAAGGGCCAGCGCTATGGCGGCCACGATGGGAAGGATTGCTTTTTTCATTGTTATCGGTTTTTAGTTCGTTAATATTCGTCGCTTATATAACTGACAATCGTGTCATTTATTGCTTTCCGGATGCAAAAATACAATTTTTTTTGCAAGAAAAATCTGTAAGGATAAATATTTTTCCAAAAAAAATTCATGTTGACGTAACAAAATTGAAAAAGCTGCGTTATTGAGATTGAAAAAAAGGTGAAATATAGCGTTAGAGTATGAGACAACTGAAGATTACACATTCCATTACCAACCGCGATATCAAGTCGTTGGACAAGTACTTGCAGGATATCTGCAGCGAGGAGCTGCTCACCCCCGAGCAGGAGGTGCAGCTCGCGCAGCGCATCAAGCAGGGCGACCAGGCGGCATTGGAGCGGCTGACCAAGGCCAACCTGCGCTTTGTAGTGTCGGTGGCCAAGCAGTACCAGAACCAGGGCCTCTCGCTGCCCGACCTCATCAACGAGGGCAATGTCGGCCTCATCAAGGCTGCCAAGCGTTTCGACGAGACACGCGGCTTCAAGTTCATCTCCTACGCTGTGTGGTGGATCCGCCAGAGCATCCTGCAGGCCATCGCCGAAAACTCGCGCATAGTGCGCCTGCCGAGCAACCAGCTTGGCGCCCTCAATAAACTGAAAAAGGAAATCAGCAAGCTGGAACAGCAGCTGGAGCGTCCGCCTTCAGAGGAGGAACTTGCCGACTTGCTCGATATACCGGAAGACAAGATCAAGGCCATCATGAATATCAGCGGACGCCATGTGAGCATCGACGCCCCGCTGGCCAGCGACGAGGATGTCAACTTCGTCGATGTGCTGCCCAACGAGGACACTCCGCCGACCGACAGCAAGCTGATGCAGGAAAGCCTCTCGCAGGAAATCGAGCGCTGCCTCTCGACCCTCACTGAGTATGAACGCGAGGTCATCAAGATGTATTTCGGCATCGGTCTGCCTCATCCGCTGAGCCTCGACGAGATTGCCATGAAGTTCAACCTCACCCGCGAGCGTGTGCGCCAAATCAAGGAGAAGGGTATCAAGCGCCTGAAGACCAGTAGCAAGAGCAAGCACCTGAAAGCCTACCTTTAATGGATATCATACTGAAATATTTCCCCAACCTAACAGAGCGGCAGCGCGAGCAGTTTGCCGCTCTGTTGCCTTTGTACGAGGAGTGGAATGCGCAGATCAACGTAATCTCGCGCAAAGACATGGAGAATTTCTACGAGCACCACGTGCTGCATTCGCTGGCCATAGCCAAAGTGATGGAGTTCGCCCCCATGACCGAGGTGCTCGACGTCGGTACCGGCGGCGGCTTCCCCGGTGTGCCGCTGGCTATAATGTTCCCGGATGCACGGTTCACACTTATAGACTCCATCGGCAAAAAGATAAAAGTGGTTTCTGACGTTATAGAACGTGTGGGTCTGACGAACACCAAGGCTATGCAGATACGTGCCGAACAACTTGACGGCGAGTACGACTTCGTCGTCTCTCGTGCTGTCACTACGCTGGGCGAGTTTGTGCCGTGGGTGAAAAAGAAAATCTCCAAGTCGCAGTACAACAAATTGAAAAATGGTATACTGTATCTGAAAGGGGGCGACCTTACCAACGAACTCTTCACTTTCCGCCACAAGGTCCGCACCTGGGACATCAGCGAGTGGTTCGAGGGCGAGTGGTTCGAGACCAAGAAGGTTATTTATTTGCCTCTGTAGAAGTATATTTCATTCAATGTTTTAACTTTTGTCTTCACACTGCCGACATCGGCTTTCGGGTCGGCGGGTATGAAGCGTGTGCGTAGTTTTTCACCGGCTTTCAGGTCGATGAAGTTGCTGGTGAAGTGGCCGTTGATGTGCGGTACGGTTTCTATGTATATGTCGTAGAGGTCGGTTTCTGCTTTGAGTGTCACCACCAGCGTGCCGTCGCTCTCCCAGGCTTGGCTGACGGTGTATTTGGGGTCGGAATACTGTCTGTCCTTGGGATAGACTGAATAGTATTGTTGCCAGTAGTTTGTGTCGACATTGTCGGCATAGAGGCTTTGTGCGCGGTAGTGGAGGGCTTTCCAGTTGCCGTAGTAGTCGATGCTGCTCCACGAGGCCACGGGCCAGCAGTCGTTGAGCTGCCAGTAGAGGGTGCCCATGCAGTGGGGCTGCTGCATGATGTGCTGGAGGATGCCGTAGCCCACGCCCCAGGCTTGCAGCAGCTGGCTGACGTAGGTGTAGTTCTCCAGACTGAGGCTTTTGCTGTCGAATCCGTAATATTGACGCATGGCCTTGTCGATAATCTCGCGGCCGCGGCCGTGCTTCTGATGGTTGCGTAGGGTGGGGGAGTCAATGGAGAGTTGGTCTTCTGGGCAGAACTGGCGGATGGTGCTCATCATGGGGTAGCTCTGGAAGCCGTACTCGCTCATGAAACGGCCGGTCTTCTCTTTGTACACCTCGAAGGGCAGCTCGCCCCACCAGACGCCCCAGTAGTGGCTGTCGCCGTGGGTAACGCACTCGGGGTGGCCCCAGCCGTAGAGCGGCGAGGTGGTTATGTAGGGGCGCTGCAGCGGGTCGCTCCTTCCGGCAGACATCCCCCAGGGACTCTCCTGCGCCGTTCACCATCACCCAGTACAGCGTCCGCTGCTCCTGGTCTCCCTTGGGCCATTCGTTCCACAGCACCAGGAACCGGTCATTGCCC
>JAFVWV010000082.1 GCA_017501495.1 Bacteroidales bacterium
GCGCATATCAACGATACATCAACGATATATCAACGATATTTCAACGATTGCAATCGTTGAAATATCGTTGATATATCGTTGATGTATCGTTGATATGCGCTCCCGGTAGGCAAGAAAATATTAAGAAAACAGTGTGAATCGGCCTGTTTTTAACTAATTTTATGTTAAAACCCACTGTCGGTAACAGGGCTGAATGTCGGCTGCAGATAAAAAAAACGGACTGGGTGGCTGTATGTCGAAAAAAAGTTGTATTTTTGCATTTTCAAACCGCATGCCGAGAAGACGATGAACGACCGCAAGAAGACCACCGACCCGACCCAGGCCATGCTCGACCGCGCACGGCGCTACTGCGCCATGGCCGAGCAGTGCGAAAGCAATGTGCGTCAGAAGCTTATCGGGTGGGGGGCTTCGACCGCCGACATCGACTCCATCATCGACCGTCTGCGCGACGAAAACTATCTGGACGATGAGCGCTATGCCCGCGCCTATTGCGAGAGCAAAATGCTGCACCAACACTGGGGGCGGCAGAAAGTGCTCTACCAGCTGCGCCTGAAGCACCTGCCAAAGGAGGCTATCGACAGCGGCATGGCGGCCGTGGCCGACGAGGCCTACATGTCCATGCTGGCCGAGACGGCCGGACGCAAACTGGCCGACCTCGGCGGCGCCGACGCACCTGACGCCGTCCGCAGGCTGACGGCTTTCCTCGCCTCGCGGGGTTTCTCGTTCGAAGATATCAACAAATCAATAAAAACCTATATCCAATGAAACGAATCTTTACACTCTGCGCGGCCATCGCGATGATTGCCGCCTCGGCCTCGGCCCAGGACGAGGCCGTCGCCAAAGAGAAACAGGGCTCTTGGACCACCAGCACCACCCCGGCCCTTAAAATCAGCGAGACGATGTTCAACAACTGGTCCACCAGCGGTAACTCGCAGATCGACGCCACCGGTACCTTCTTCGGCAACTACAAGTACACACACCCTAAGTTTGTGTGGGACAATGTGGTCGACCTGGCCTACGGCTATGCCTGGCAGGACCTCGACAACAGCAGCGCCGACAGCGTCGGCGGCCTCTTCGAAACCCGCCGCAAAAGCAACGACAAGATAGACATCACCAGCGTCATCAGCTGGAACGCCTACAAAGGCTGGGGCGCCTCGTTCACGGCCAACCTCAAGACCCAGTTCGGCGCCGGCTACGAGTACACGGGCATCGGTGTCAACCAGACTCAGGCCCTCGTCAGCAGTTTCTTCGCACCGGCCTATCTGACCACCGCTCTCTCTTTCGAGCACAAGAAAGAAAACTGGTCGGTATCCCTCTCGTTCCTGACCGGTAAGACCACCTTCGTCGTCAACGACTCGCTCATCTCGGTTGGCAAAAACTACGGTGTCATCCAGCCCGACAACTTCGACGCCGCCGACCCCACCACCTTCAGCCACGCCTACTTCGCCCTCGGTAGCTACGTCAAGGCCCAGTACCTGAAAAAAGACCTTCTGCCCAGCCTCGACCTCTATGCCCGCGCCGAGATATTCTATGACTACAAGAAACCCTCCAACATGGCATGGAACTCCGACGCCACCGAGATGGGTACCAACTCGAAATACGCCCTCGCCGAGGGTGAAACCTGGGACGACATGGCCGCCAAGGGCTGGCTGGCCAAACGCGCCTTCGAGACCGACCTCGACTTCGAGGTGAAACTCGACTACCGCTTCTCGAGCCACATCGCCGCCAACTTTGCCCTCAACGTCAAGTGGGACACCGACTTCAGCGGCATGGGCAAGTGGGGCCACTGGCAGGTCTACCAGATGGCCGGCGTCCAGGTCTTCTTCAACTGGAAAACCCCGAAAGCCTGAGGCTAACAGGCTTTAGACTGAACGATACAGAGGCTGTCGTACCACATCGGGGTACGACAGCCTCTGCGTTTTCTGTCATAGACCGTTAATCTTTAAAGCGGAGAAGCACGCTCTCGTTCACCTTGATGCCGAGGAGGCTTATGAGCGAACTGTCTTTGATGGCCAGCTCGAGCAGGCCGGTGGCCGAGACCGTCAGCCGCAGGCGGCGGCGCGGGTCGGCGGCGGCGTGCTGCTGAAAGTAGCTCGACATCAGCTCGGTGACTTCCTGGTCGCGCACGCTGAGCACGAATGCACGCCCTGCCCTGAGCTCCTCAAACTCGCGGTAGGTCATGCCGAGGTAGGCGTTGCCGTAAGAGTCGATGTGGTGCACGTAGACGATGTAGTGGTCGCCCTGCTGCATGAAACGCGGCAGGTTGCGCTGCAATATCTGGCCCGGATGTTCGCCGAGGTCGCGCATCGAGGCACCCCCCAGGAGCATGGCCGCGGCACCGGCAAAGATGGTGTAGGCTGCAAAGTTGAGAAAACCGTCGGCGTCGACTTGCAGAAGGCTGATGTCTTCGATCGAGTCGCCGAACGCCATGGCCGGCAGGCCGTTGTCGCAACAGATGAAGTACTGTCCGCGTGCTTTCACGACAAGGAACGGCGGGCGCGAGGCCACGTCGACGATATGCACCGTGCCGGGCGGGAAACCCATGCAGGCTTGGCGTACCACAAAGGTGGCCTGCCCCACGTTCATCGGCTCGATGCGGTGGGTGATGTCGACAATGCGAACGTCCTCGACGATGCTCATGAGTCGCCCCTTGAACATGCCGGCAAAAAAGTCGCCGTCGCCCCAATCCGTTGTCAATGTAATTATTGGTGCACTCATCGTTGATGCAATCTGTTTGCAAAGATACACAAATTTTCACAGATATGAGAAAAAATGTGTATCTTTGCTATTCGGCTCGCGCGTGCGAGCTGGTTGTATCAGTATAGCAATCAATAAATTGTATAAACAAATGTCATTACTCTCCATACGCAATTTGCACGCCTCGATAGGCGACCGCGAGATACTGAAAGGCGTCAATCTCGACGTCAACCGCGGCGAAGTGCACGCCATCATGGGCCCCAACGGCAACGGCAAGAGCACCTTGGCGGGTGTGGTGGCCGGCAATCCAAAGTACACTGTCACTGAGGGCGAAGTGATATACAACGGCAAGAATATCCTCGACATGCCCGTCGACCAGCGTGCATGCGAAGGCATCTTTCTCGGCTTCCAGTATCCGGTCGAAATCCCCGGCGTGAGCATCACCAACTTCATGCGCACCGCTGTCAACGAACAGCGCAAATACCACGGCCTCGACCCGCTGGGCGGCGCCGCCTTCCTGCGCCTGATGGAAGAAAAGAAGAAGGTGGTCGAGATGACAACCAATCTCGCCAACCGCTCGGTCAACGAGGGCTTCAGCGGCGGCGAAAAGAAGAAGAACGAAATCTTCCAGATGGCCATGCTCGACCCTACGCTTTCCATCCTTGACGAGACCGACAGCGGCCTCGACATCGACGCCCTGCGCATCGTGGCAGGCGGCGTCAACCAACTGCGTTCAAAAGACAACGCCATCATCGTCATCACACACTACCAGCGCCTGCTCGACTTCATCGTGCCCGACTTTGTCCATGTGCTCTACGAAGGCCGTATCGTCAAGACCGGTCCCAAGGAGCTGGCCCTCGAACTTGAAGAGAAAGGCTACGACTGGATTAAAAAGGAGCTTGGCCAATGATACGCAAAGATATACTGCCCGATGTCTGGAACGACAGTTGGCGTGTGTCAGAGAGCGTCGAGCCGCAGCTGCTGCCGCTGCGCCGTGGCTCCTCGGCTAAAGTCGTTGTCACCGACGACCCCTGGATCGTCGAGATGATGCAAGGCAAGGCCGTCTGCTGCTTGCCCGCCGAACTGCTCAAGATAGACATGGAAGAGGGCTCGACCCTCGAACTCTACCGCCTGCAGGGCATGAACACGCCGCAGCAGGCTCTGACCGATACTCGCATCACCATGCAGCGCGACGCGACACTCCGCATGTGTATAGTCACTCTCGGCGGCGGCCACGTGCGCAACAATGTGCAGGTGCGCATGCAGGGTGAAGGATGCTCGCTCCAGGCCGACGGTCTCTATCTTGTCGACCGCGACCAGCAGTGCGACAACTATATTTTCGTTGAGCACGCCAAGCCACACTGCCACAGCAGCGAGCTCTACAAGGGCATCGTCGACGACTCGGCCCGTGCACGCTTCAACGGACACGTGCTGGTGCAGGACGGAGCCGTGAAGACAGAGGCCTATCAAACAAATCGCAACATATTGCTCACTGACAAGGCTCATGTCGACACCCGCCCATTCCTTGAAATTTACAACGACGATGTCAAGTGCTCGCACGGCAGCACCATAGGCCAGCTCGACGAACAGGCCATGTTCTACCTGCAGACCCGCGGCATCAGCGCCCGCACCGCCATGACCATGCTCAGCTATGCCTTCTGCGACGAGGTGATTCGCAGCATCGGCATCGAACCGCTCCGCGACATTGTGGGCGATATGGTCAAGAAACGCCTGCATGGCGAACTGACTCCCTGCGACGAATGCGCCATCCGCTGCTCCACACCGTGCAACGGCGAGGGTGCCAACTTCAAGATTGACCCCAGCAAGCTTTAATCAAGATGAGAGCGGAAAGTGGAATGTGGAAAATCGTCATGCTGCTTTGCTTCAGCATCGCTTTGCACTTTCCGCTTTCTACCTTCCATGTGTCGAGCGCCCAGTGCGGTGTCAAGGTGAAACCTGCCGACAAGGCGGCTTACACCCAGGCCATCGCCGAGAAGAATCACAAAAAGTCTGCACAGATGATGCGGCGTGTGGCACAGCGCAACCCCAAAGCCGCCGACCCTCAGTTCCAGCTGGGCATGATGTCTGTGCGCGACGGATTCAACGTGACTGGCATCCGCCGCTATTTCTCGCGCTGCATTGAGCTCTGCCCCAATTATCCTAACGCTTTGGCCCATTTCTATATGGGCGTCATCCACTACACCGACGCGCGCTACGACGACGCTGTAGCCGAACTGGAACAGTATTTCGCTTTGGCCAACAACACCACCGACCGCGCCGTGAGTGCAGCCTACGAGGAGGCCTCGAACTACCTTTATTGGTCGCAGTTCCTGGCCGAAGCTACTCTCAATATGGCCCCTTTCGAGCCTGAACGTGTGCAGGGCGTGAGCTCAAAACACAATGAGATGCTGCCCTATCTGACTGTCGACGGTCGTGAAATGTACTATCTGCGCGAATTGCCGGTTGAGCAGGAACGCACCTTCTACGCGCGCGAGCTGGAGCAGAAGCAGTGGCGCTTGTGCCGCAGCCTCTGGCAGGACACTGTCTTCTCGCGCGGCACCGAGCTTCCGGCGCCGTTCAACAGTGGCCGCCCGGAGGGTGCGGTCAGCCTGACCGCCGACGGCAACGAGCTCTATTTTTCGATAATCACCGACAGCCGCGGCTATGCCAACAGCGATATCTACCGCGTTCGTCGCAGCGACGGACGCTGGCAACAGCCCGAAAACCTCGGCCCTCAGGTGAACGGCGACCGCTCGTGGGAGTCGCAGCCTTCGGTCAGCGCCGACGGCCAATGGCTATTCTTCGCCTCCAACCGCAAAGGCGGGCAGGGCGGCATCGATATCTGGCGCTGCCACAGACTGAAGAACGGCGATTGGAGCCGTCCGGAAAACCTCGGTGCCAACGTCAACACCGCCGGCAACGACAAGACTCCATTCATCGCTGCCGACGGCCGAACCCTCTATTTTCTCAGCGACGGCTGGCAGGGCTTTGGCGGCTATGACATCTACTTCACAGATCTGGCCGACACTTACGGCAACCGTCCCACCAACCTCGGCCTGCCTATAAATACCGAAACCGACGAGGTGAGCTTCGGCGTCAGCGCCGACGGCCGCCGAGCCTATTTCAGTGGCCGCCTCGAAGGAGCGCGCAGCGCCGACATCCTGATGTTCGACCTCTATCCGGCCGCCCGTCCCGAGCCAATGGCATTATGCCGCCTCGAGGTGCGCTCGCCATCGGGATGCCGCGACACGCTGCTCATCTTGCCTGAGAAAAACAAGTCCACCGTCGTCATCGACGCCGTGGGGCAGCTGCCCTTTATTTGCTGCGGGCGGGCACGCGACTTCGCGTCGCGCCGAAGCATCAGCCTCAATGACACCCTGATGCCGCTCCCGGTGGCCTATCTGCCGGGCAGCCGGCTTGATGTCGATGGCGAGGCCGTGGCCGACGCTTTGGCGCAATGGCTGGTGGCTCACCCCATGGTGCACATCGACATCGAGTGTCCGCGAAGCACCGATGCCCGCGCCGTCGTCGACCGCCTGCGCCGCCAGGGCATACGCCCCGACCGCCTCGGCTTCCGCGGCGGCACCGATATCCAACACCCGCAGATGCGCCTCGTCCCCAGTCAGTCATCAACCGTCAGCAGCCATTGATTATGAAACCCATCTTACGCATATTGGCCTACCTGAAGCACTATCCTTGGCAGATTGCGATGAACATCCTGTTCAACGTGCTTCATATCCTGTTCAACCTTGGCTCGTATGTGATGATTGTGCCTTTCGTCGAGCTGCTCTTCGGCACCGGCAGCGCACCGGCCGCCGAGCCAGCCCTCTCTTTCAGCCAGGAAGGCATCACCGACTGGGCTTTCTGGCATCTCTACCGCTATCGCGACTCTGTCGGCCTCTGGCCCTGCCTGCTCTGGATTTCGGGCGCCTATCTGGTGCTCACCCTTGTGGCCAATATCTGCCGCTACGTGGCACTCGTCTTCCTCAGCACCCTGCGCAACGGCGTAATAGAGCATCTGCGCAACGACCTCTACCACAAGATTACCATCCTGCCGGTGAGCTATTTCGGCCGTCATCGCCGTGGCGATATCATCAGCCGTATGTCCAACGACCTGGCCGACATCGAGTGGAGCGTCAGCACACTGCAGTCGCTCGTCAAAGACCCCATCAACATCATCGTGTTCGGTGCCACGCTGCTTTTCGTCTCGTGGCGGCTTTTCTTGCTTTTCTTGCTGGTGCTCCCGCTCGGGCTGTGGCTCATCGTCAGAATCGGACGCAGCCTGAAGCGCAATTCGCAAGTAGGGCAGAACCTGCTTGGCCGGCTTTTCGCCCGGCTCGAGGAGTCGCTTGCAGCCCTGCGCGCCATAAAAGCCAACAGCGCCGAGCAGCGCCGCGAAGATGATTTCCGCAAGGCCAACGACCGCTACGCCCGCTCGATGGTGCGTGTGGCGCGCCGTCGCGAACTCTCAAGTCCGCTCTCCGAGGTGCTCGGCACCCTGGCTCTGGTCATCATTCTTATCGTCGGCGGCTCGTGGGTCGTCGGCGGGCACATACAGCCCTCGGTGTTCATATTCTTCGTTATCATTTTCGCCCGCATCATACCGCCCATCCAGTCGGTCGTCAAGGCCTACAACGCCCAGCTCAAAGGCTCGGCGTCGGCGGCACGCTTCCTTGAGGTGCTCGATGCCGACGAGGTCATCCGCGAGCGCCCCGACGCCATAGACCTGCCGGCATTCAGCAGCGGCATCACCCTCAGCGGCGTGGGCTTCCATTATGGCGACGGGGTGCCTATACTGCAGGACATCGACCTCAGCATACCGCGCGGACAGACGGTGGCCATCGTCGGTCCCTCGGGAGCCGGCAAAAGCACGCTCGTCGACCTTCTGCCCCGCTTCTACGACGCCACGGCAGGCACCATCGCCATCGACGGCCACAACATACTCGACCTCAATATCAACTCGCTCCGGCGCCAGTTCGGCCTCGTCAGCCAGAACTGCATCCTCTTCAACGACACCGTGGCGGCCAATATCGCTTTCGGCGGCAACCGCTACAGCCGCGAGCAGATACGCGAGGCCGCCCGCATCGCCGGCGCCGACGACTTCATAAGCGCCATGCCGCAGGGCTACGACACCATCATCGGCGACCGCGGCGTGCTCCTCAGCGGTGGCCAGCGCCAGCGCCTGAGCATAGCCCGCGCCGTAATAGCCGATAAACCGATTCTTATATTAGACGAGGCCACCTCGGCTCTCGACTCCGAGAGCGAGCACGCTGTGCAGCAAAGCCTCGACGCCGTCATGCGGGGGCGCACCTCCATAGTCATCGCCCACCGCCTCTCGACCATCCGCCATGCCGACCTTATCGTGGTGCTCGACCACGGCCGCATTGTGCAGCGCGGCACCCATGACCAGCTTATGGCCGATGCCGACGGCCTCTACCACAAACTCGTCAGTATGCAGTCGTTCGTGTAGCTCGGCGTGCACGGTGGCCGACCATCGGCCATCGCTACTGCGGCACATCAGATAGAGCTGTAAATCATCCGTTTGCAGCCAGTCGGGCGGCAGCACGTCGATGCGGCCCGTGCGGCGGTAGATGCTGTTGAACAGGTATCCAGCCCCGGCCGAGGGGCTGTAGGCGTAGAGGAAGACCTCGTCGTAGGCGTAGGCGCGCTGCTCGGGGCGGCAGCGGTCGAAGCGCACGCGCAGCACGCCGTCGGCGTCCACCTCGGCCCGCACGCCGCACACCGCCTCGAGCCGCCCCGTGCTCAGCTGCAGGCGGCTGTAGTCCGGCGCGAACGCGCACCCAGGATAATCCGGAGCTTCAGGAACTTCCGGGTTGTCCGCCGGTTGCCACAGCCCGTGGTTGAGCCTGACGAAGAGGTTCTGCGCCGTCATGTGGCGGCGGCGAGCCTCGTCGGTGAGGGCCATGGCGATGGGCCAGCGCA
>JAFVWV010000083.1 GCA_017501495.1 Bacteroidales bacterium
ATATCAACGATATTTCAACGATTGCAATCGTTGAAATATCGTTGATATATCGTTGATGTATCGTTGATATGCGCTCCCGGTGGCTTGGATGACGTGACGGATGTGGATATTTTTTTTCTTGCCGGATGAAAAAAAATGTGTACCTTTGTGCCGCGAAAAAGACACAGGAACAAATGCCGACAACCGATACAAGACGCACAAACAGAATGACCTACGACCAGGCCTTCAGTCTCAACGGCAATACGCCGCCGCAGGCCGTGGCCCTGGAGGAGGGCGTGCTCGGAGCCTTGATGCTCGACCAGGCGGCCCTCATCAATGCCATCGAGACCCTGCATGTGGAATATTTCTACAAGCCGGAGCACCAGGCCGTCTACCGCGCCATACGCAAACTCTTCGAGCAGAGCCAGCCGGTCGACCTGCTGACGGTGGTGGAGCGCCTGCGTCTCGATGGCGAGCTCGAGCTGGCCGGCGGCGCCTATGCCGTCAGCAAGCTGACCGAGAACGTCGTCTCGGCGGCCCACATCGAATACCATATTCGTGTGCTGAGCGAGAAATACATCCAGCGCGAGATGATACGCATCAGCACCGAGACCATCAAAGAGGCCTACGACGAGACCACCGACGTGGTGAACCTGCTCGACAAGACCGAGACCCGCCTCATGGACATCAACGACAAGAATTTCCGCAGCGACTTCAAGCCGCTGGGCGACTTTGTCGGCATGGCCATGGACCAGATCAGCGAAGCCGGCGAGAAAGAGGACGGCCTCAGCGGTCTGGAGAGCGGATTCATGGGGCTCGACCGCATGACGGCGGGCTTCCAGCCCGGCACCCTCATCATCCTCGCCGCGCGCCCGGCCATGGGTAAGACCGCCTGCGCACTAAGCATGGCACGCAACATGGCCGTCGACTTCAAAAAACCGGTGGCCTTCTTCTCGCTCGAAATGAGCGGCCAGGAACTGGCCATGCGCCTCATCAGCAGCGAGGCTCGCCTGCCGGGCGACAAGCTGAAGAAAGGCCGCCTCGAACCCTACGAGAAAGAGCAGCTCAAAGCCGGCGCCCAGCGCCTGCACGAGGCTTCGAACCGCCTGCTCATAGACGACACACCCGCCCTGACCATCTTCGAGCTCCGCGCCAAAGCCCGCCGCCTCAAGCAGCGCTACGACATACAGATGATCTTCATCGACTACCTGCAACTCATGCAGAGCGGCACGGCCGACAACCGCAACGGCAACCGCGAACAGGAAATCTCGATGATCAGCCGCCAGCTGAAAGCCCTCTCCAAAGAGCTGCAGATACCGGTGCTGGCCATGTCGCAGCTGAGCCGCGCCGTGGAGAACCGCGTCGGCAACAAGCCGCAGCTGAGCGACTTGCGCGAGTCGGGCGCCATCGAGCAGGATGCCGACATCGTGATGTTCATCTACCGCCCCGAATACTACAACATCACCGAAGACGACAACGGCTCGACCATCGGCATGGCCGACATCATATTGGCCAAGCACCGCTCCGGCGGAGTGGGCGATGTGCGCCTGCGCTTCGTCAAAGAATTCGCCCGCTTCGAGAACCCGCCCCAGGACACGGGCTTCGGCGGCGCCATGGCCGGCATGAGCCCCAACGGGGGCTTCGACCAGGGCGGCTCGATGATCATCGACTCGAAGATGAACGAAGACCAAGGCCTCAGCCCCGACGGCGATGTGCCGTTTTAATTGACAGACAAGGAAATCAAGAAGAGTCATAGAATGGAAGAAACCATCAGAAAACAGATAGGCGAATTGCTGCGCCGCGAGGTGGTGCCCGCCACCGGATGCACCGAACCCGGCGCCGTGGCCCTCTGCGTGGCCAAGGCCTGCGAGATGCTGGGCCGCGAGCCGCGGCAGATACGCCTGCGCCTGAGCAAGAACGTGTTCAAAAACGCCATGGGTGTTGGCATACCCGGCACCGGCATGATAGGCCTGCCCATCGCGGTGGCCATGGCCGTCACCCACGGCCAGAGCAGCCGCGGGCTGGAGGTGCTCACCATGCCGCAGGAGCATGTGGCCGACGCCAAACGCTGGCTGGCCAACCACGCCGGGCAAATCGACATCAGCGTCAAGGAATCGAGCGACAAACTCTATATCGAATGCACCGCCGACGAGGCCGTGGCCGTCATAGCCAAACGCCACACCAACTTCGTCTTCCTGCGCAACGGCGACAACGTGCTGCTCGACCACAAACAGGGACTCTTCCAGGAACAGGACAACGACGACAACCCCGAGGAAGACAACCGCCAGCGGCTCGAACTCACCGCCCGCATGGTCTACGACTACGCCACCACGGCACCGCTCGGGGAACTGGAATACATGCGCGGCACCATCGCGCTGAACACTGCCGCCTCGGCCGAAGGCCTGAAAGGCATGGGCCTGCACACAGGCGAGATACTGATGGGGCAGAGCCGTGGCGATGTGGTGCACACCGTGGTGGCCCGCACCGTGGCCGCCAGCGACGCCCGCATGGACGGCTGCACACTGCCGGTATTCAGCAACTCGGGCTCCGGCAACCAGGGCATCGCCTGCACGCTGCCGCCCTACTACTACGGCACCCTCCGCGGTTGCGACGACGAGACAGTGCTCCGCGCCGTAACCTTGAGCCATCTGATGTCCATCTATATCAAGCAGGGCATAGGCCGCCTGAGCGCCCTCTGCGGCATCGTCAACGCCACCATGGGCGTCAGCGCCGCATTCACATTCCTCGAAGGAGGCTCTTTCGACCAGATAGGCTACGCCATGAAAAACATGATCAACACCATAGCCGGCATGGTGTGCGACGGCGCCAAACCCAGCTGCGCCCTCAAAATGGCCTCTGGACTCTACAGCGCATTCGTCTGCGCCGAGCTGGCGGTCAACGGCCATGTGGTCGACAGCACCGACGGCCTCAGCGAGTGCGACGTCGACTGCTCGATACACAACCTCGGCCGTCTGGGCAAGGACGGCATGAACCAGACCGACGACATGATACTCGACATCATGACGCATAAAAAAGGCTGAAACAGGTAGTTAGAGACACGTTGAAAAAAAATATTTGTAATATCGGTTTTTCTTCGTATCTTTGCACCCGATTTTAAAGTGTAAAAAACAGAAAAAACAGTCATACAATGAAAGGTAGAACAATCCTTCAAATCGTCCTGGCCCTCGTTATCGTCGGCCTCGCCGTCCTGCTGTACAACAGCATCATGAAACCAGTGCGCTTCGACAACGAATACAACAAACGCCGCGAAGCATGCGCCGAGAAACTGAAAGCCATCCGTACCCTTGAGGAGGCCTACAAAGTGACCTACGGCTCGTACACCGGCAGCTTCGACACCCTCATCGGCCGCTTGATGAACGAAGACAGCATGAAGACCGTCGTCAAAGTGACCAACTATGACAAAATCCCTGCCGACGTTGACATCAACGAGGTGCCCGAAAAAGAAGCCGTCGAGAAAGGCTACGTCAGCCGCGAAGAGGTCTTTATCAACCCGATAGCCAAACTGCGCGAGGACAAGAAACTGCCCACCGTCGACGCCACCGGTCACACCGTCCAGATGAGCGACGAGCAGATACGCAACCTGCGCTATGTGCCCTATCCCAAGGGTGAGAAGAATGAATTCGAGCTGCAGGCCGGCACAATCGACAAGAGCGGCTTCATGGTGCCCGTGTTTGAATGCAAGGTGAGCCTCGAGACCCTCCTGGCCGACATGGACAAACAGCAGCGCATCAACAAGATTGCTGAAATCGAAAAAGTGGTTGGCCGCTACGCCGGATGGAAAGTCGGCGATATGACACAGGCCATCACCGATGGTAACTTCGAATAAAGAAAAGGTATGTCGTACGTCAGCAAGACTCTCATAACCACAGAGCCCGAACCTGCCGTCAACGACAAAAGACTATCCATTTGCCTTCTGGCCAATGGATTTTCTTTTTCGGTGACGACCGGCGACGGCCAGCTCCTCACCTTCGGCGAGGCCGAAGGCGGGCACGCCAAGGTGATGACCGCCGCCATCGCCGACGTCAAGGCATTCTTCGCCGAGGTCGGCATCCGTCCGTTGGGATACAAGTCGATGGAACTTATAGTGATGAGCGACAACTGCACATGGGTGCCGAACGAGCTCTACTCTTCGACCGCCAATCGGCAGTATCTTCGTCTCGTGGGATGCGACGCGGTGTCGGTTATGTCAACTCCGTGTGACGCCCTGGCGTCGACGGCCGTCTATGAAGCCAACGACCAGCTGGCCATGGGCTTCAAAGTGGCGTTGCCGGGCCTGGTCGTGATGAATCAGCATGTCAAAATGGTTCAGCTGGCTCCGCGCAGCGTCGACCATCCGGTGCTCTTCACTCACTGGCGGCAGGGCAGGGTAGACGTGGCCGCCTTCCGCGACGGACGCTATATCTATGGCAATACACTCCGTTTCGACAGCGGCGACGAGATACGCTTCCGTATCGTCGAGGTCATGAAGACCTTCGGCATCGAAAGCCCGAATACCGAGTTGATGATGTGTGGCGACGTGGACCGCGAACTATTCGCCCGACTGCGACCCTACTTCCCGGCGACGACACTTTATACAGGCAATGCTGCCAGATACACAAATCCCGCTTTCAAGGGGCTGCACACCTATCGTCACGCCTTGATACTTATGTAACCACAACCGCCTTATGCGTATAATCGCTGGAACACTCAGAGGCCGACGCCTCAATCCACCGCAGAATCTACCCGTGCGTCCCACGACCGACATGGCCCGCGAGAGCCTGTTCAACATATTGAACAACTATGTCGACTATGAGGAGTGCTCGGTGATGGATCTCTTTGCCGGTACGGGGGCCGTGTCGATGGAGTTCGTTTCACGCGGTGCCCGTGAGGTGACGTCGATAGACATCAACGTCCAGTGCACCGACTTCATTAAACAGTCTGCGGTGCGGTTCGGCGTCAAGAACCTGCATGTAGTACGCGCTGATGTCTTTGACCTGCTGAAACGAGCCAACCGCAAGTTCGACATCGTCTTTGCCGACCCGCCCTATGCGTTGGAGGGACTGCCAACCCTGCCCGACCTGGTGTTCGACCGTGAGGTGCTTACCGACGACGGCATCTTCATCCTGGAACATCCAGGAGAGTTCAGCTTCGAGGAACACCCGCACTTCTGGGAGCATCGCTCCTACGGCAAGGTCAACTTCACTTTCTTTGCAAACAAATTAGACGAATAATATATTATGAAAGCAGTAGTCAAAACCAACTTCAGTTTTCCGAAACAGAAAAGCCTCTATGTGGGCAAAGTGCGCGATGTCTACAACATCGACGATAAATATATGGCCATGGTGGTCAGCGACCGCATCTCGGCTTTCGACGTGGTGCTGCCGAAAGGCATCCCTTATAAAGGTCAGGTGCTGAACCAGATTGCAGCCAAGTTTCTCGACGCTACAGCCGACATCCTGCCCAACTGGAAGATGGCCACGCCTGACCCGATGGTCACCGTGGGTCTGAAATGTGAGGGCTTCCGGGTTGAGATGATTGTGCGCGGATATCTGGCCGGCAGTGCATGGCGCGAGTACAAGGCCGGCGCACGCACCCTCTGCGGCGTGCAGCTGCCCGAAGGCATGGTGGAAAACCAGAAGTTCCCCACGCCCATAGTCACACCCACCACCAAGGCCGACGAGGGCCATGACGAAAACATCAGCCGCGAAGAAATAATCCGCACCGGCCTCGTGAGCAAGGAAGACTATGACCAGCTGGAGCGCTACGCCCTGCAACTCTTCCAGCGCGGCACCGAGATCGCGGCCAAGAAAGGCCTCATACTGGTCGACACCAAGTATGAGTTTGGCAAACGCGACGGCAAGATATACCTCATCGACGAGATACACACCCCCGACAGCAGCCGCTACTTCTACGCCGAGGGCTACGAGGAGCGCCTGAAGAAGGGCGAGCACCAGCGTCAGCTGAGCAAAGAGTTCGTGCGCGAGTGGTTGATGGACAACGGTTTCCAAGGCAAGGAAGGCCAGAAGGTGCCCGAGATGACTGACGAAATTGTGAACAGCATCAGCGACCGCTACATAGAACTCTACGAACACATCACCGGCGAGAAATTCCAGAAGGCCGACGACTGCGCCGATGTGGCCGCCCGCATCGAGAAGAATGTAACCGACTACCTCGCCACTCTCTGATGGAGATTGAGCGCAAATACCTTGTGGCGGCGCTGCCTGAAGGCCTTGACGCCTTCCCGCACACCGAGATAGAACAAGGCTACCTATGCACATCGCCCACCCTGCGCATCCGCAGGATGGGCGATTGCTACATACTCACCGTCAAGGAAAAAGTGCGCTCGTCGACCTCGGCCATCGTCAACCGTGAAGAAGAATTTGCCCTTGCACCAGACAGTTACAATTCGTTGAAGGCAAAGTGCGAAGGGTTAATGGTCTGCAAGACTCGCTACCGCATTCCGGTAGGGGAGTACACCGCCGAACTTGATATCTTCCACGGTGCCCATGAAGGCCTGCGCCTTGTGGAGGTGGAGTTCCCCTCTGTGGCAGCGGCCGACGCTTTCACACCCCCGACGTGGTTCGGCGACGACGTGAGCGGCGACCCGCACTATCGCAACAGCTGGTTGGCACACAATATCGGCAACTGAAAAGAAAAAACATTGCAATACCATAACATTATGAAAAAAAACATTCTCGCAATTGTGGCTTTCGTCATGCTGATTCCTTGCGTGGCCACAGCTCAGGATGCAGACAGCTCGGCGCACAATGTGTTGCCGTCCATTGCTCCCACCTACGACAGCATCTTCAGCATGGTGCAGAATAAGAAAAGCCGCTACTACTATCCAAAACTGGCCAAACGGTTCATGCGTGGCGACACAACTCTCGACCTGCAGGAGTTGCGCTGCCTGTACTATGGATACCCTGTGCAGGAGAACTTCAATCCATATTCCCGAAGTGCAGAGTTAGAGACCGTCGATGAAATCTTGCATCATGAGAATGTAAGCGTGTCCGACTTCAAGCGGGCTTATAAGGTGGCAGAAAAAGGTCTGTCGAAGAAACCATCGGACCTGACGGCGGCATACTGGAAGGTTATTGCAGCATACTATGGCTTTGGCGAAGGAAGCAAAGAGCTGGAGCGGTCGCGCATACAGTTCGACCAATTGCAGATTGCCACTGCGTCGACAGGCAGCGGCACAGCAGAAAGCCCTTTCTTCGTCACATCGGTAGGCCATTCCTACACCATAATGAACATTATGGGGGTACGGCCCAAAATGCAGATGCTGATATACGACACCGCACTCCATTTCACCTGCGACGCTTTCCCCGTGGTGGATGAGGACAACAACGAAGACACCCTCTATTTTGAGGTAAGCCAGTGCATGAAATTCTGGTCCATGGACGAAGACGATGAGTCAGAAAATCTGAAACAAAAAACAGTCAGAATTGAAGCTGGCCAACACTTTATACTTCGTCCGCGTTCCATTAAAGGCAAAAACAGCAAGTTCGACATAGTGCTGATGGAGACCTATAGTAAACCATTGAA
>JAFVWV010000084.1 GCA_017501495.1 Bacteroidales bacterium
ATCGTCGACGACCACACGATGGAAATCACCCACGTCATCCGCGGCGAAGAGTGGCTGCCCAGCGCCCCGCTGCATGTCATGCTCTACCGGGCCTTCGGCTGGGAAGACACCATGCCCCGCTTCGCCCACCTGCCACTGCTGCTCAAACCCGAGGGCAACGGCAAGCTGAGCAAACGCGACGGCGACCGACTGGGCTTCCCCGTGTTCCCGCTCGAATGGCACGACCCGAAGAGCGGCGAGGTCAGCAGCGGCTACCGCGAGCAGGGCTACCTGCCTCAGGCCGTGGTCAACATGCTGGCCCTCATGGGTTGGAATCCGGGCACCGAACAGGAAATGATGACCATGGACGAGCTGATAAAACTCTTCAACGTGGAGCACATCAGCAAAAACGGAGCCAAATTCAACCTCGACAAAGCCAAATGGTTCCAGCACGAATACTTCCAGCAACTGAGCGACGAGGAAGTGGCAGCCTACCTGCAGAAGCAGCTCGACCAACACGGCATCACCGCCAGCCACGACTACGTGGTGAAGGTGGCCGGCATGATGAAAGAGCGCATCACCTTCCCCTCGGAGCTTTGGGACACCTGCAGCTACTTCTTCACGGCACCCACCGAATACAATGAAAAAGACGTGGCCAAGCGCTGGACACCCGACATGCACATCCACATGCAAAAGGTCATCGACATACTGAACACCGTGCCCTTCGAACACGACGCCATACACAAAGCCCTGCTGGACGACTACATCGCCGCTGGCGGCCTGAACACCGGCAAGGTGATGAACTCGCTGCGCATAGCCGTGGTAGGCCGCACAGTGGGTCCGGACATGATCACACTCATACTCACCATCGGCAAGGAGGAGACCATCAGCCGCGTGAAGAGAGCCATAGAAACAATCAAAGTAAATTAAGAATATGGAGAACAAGACAAACAAAATCCTCATCGCCTGCAACGCCGTGCTGCTGCTCGGCCTCATCGGCATCTACATCCTGCATTTCACCTCGGCCCCCAAGAGCAAGGTCAACACCGAAGCCGCAGCCCCACTGCAGAAAGAGGGTGGCCTGACCGTGGCCTACGTCAATACCGACACGCTGCTGGCCAAATACCAATATGCCATCGACATGGAGAAAGAACTTCTGGCCTACAAAGACCAGCAGGAAGCCTACGGCCGCAAGCAGATGGAGCAATTCCAGGCCGACTACCAGAACTACCTGCAGAACGGTGCCAGCATGACCCTCACACAGCAGCAGCAGAAAGAAGCCGAACTGAAACAGAGAGCCGAGAAAATGTCGACCCTCGAACAGGAGCTGACCGCCAAGATAATGGAACGCCAAATGGCCGAAAACACCAAGCTGCTCAACGCCATCTTCGCCTTCGTACGCGAATACAACGCCGCCAACCAGCAGTTCGACATCATCCTGCGCAAAACATTCGAAAACTCCCCCACCCTCTACCTCAACCCGGCCATGGACATCACCGACGAGATTGTCAACGGTCTGAACGAGGAATACAAGAACGTCAAAGGAAAATAAGCGTCAGACAGAGAACTTGCCTTTGAGGTCGGAAAAGCGCTTCCGGCCGCGAAGGTAATAATCAAGGAGCAGGTGACCGCTGTAGACACAGGGCACCTGCTTCGGTTTTATGGACTCACGCTTGACCCGGAGCGCGGGTTTCCATGCGCGATACTCCTTGTGTGCCTTAATGACGGCCTGATATTCGCCTTTATGGCCCTCAAACAGGAATTTAAGCGCCGCCACACCGTCGAGCAGCATACGGAAAACCAGCACACGGTGCAAACGGTCGGCAGGCAGGTTCTTGTATAGCATCGAGAGGTTGTTGCGGAAGTTGAGCTGCGTCTTGAAAGGGTTGCTCTTGGGCAGAGTGCCTCCGCCCACGTGGTAGAGTCTCGACTGCGGACAATAGCCGACACGGAACCCGGCGTTATGGACACGCCAACAGAAGTCAATCTCTTCCATGTGAGCAAAGAAATCGCCGTCGAGACCGCCGAGCCTGTGCCACACCGAGGCCCGGACGAACATTGCCGCGCCGGTGGCCCAGAAGATGTCGCAGGGGTCGTCGTACTGGCCGCAATCCTGCTCGAGGGTACCGAAGAGGCGTCCGCGACAGAAGGGGTAGCCGTAGCTGTCGATGAATCCGCCCGCACCACCGGCATACTCGAAGGTGTCGCGTTGGTCGAACATGAGCAGTTTTGGCTGCACAACAGCCAGGTCGGGTTGGGCATCCATCATAGCCACCACTGGCTCAACCCAGTGCGGTGTGCATTCGACATCGCTATTGAGCAGAACGTAATAGTCGTATCCTTCATCTTTCAGAGTGTCCAGTGCTCGGTTGTAGCCATCGGCAAAGCCGTAGTTTTTGTCGAACAATATGAGACGTACCTGAGGGTAGTGCTCCTGCAGAAATGCCACGCTGGCATCGTTGGAGCCGTTGTCGGCCACAATGACGTCGCCTGCTGTGTGTTCAATCACCGAGGGCATAAAGCGTTCGAGCATGCCGACGCCGTTCCAATTGAGTATGACTATTGCTGTGCGGTTCATGGTTTGATTATCTTTATTGTGCCGTCCTTGAGTATGCGGCCCTCGTGGGTGAGTTTCCACCGGCGATGACTCCACAGCCAGTATTCGGGCTGCTCCACGATGTGCTGCTCAAGCGTGCGAACATACTGCTCCACGATGGAATACTGCGGCACCTGCAGCGGATGCTCGCAAAGAGTGGAGAAAGTCAGCTCGTAGTGTCCGCGACTGGTGCGGCTGACGTGGTAATACAGGACGGGGTAGTTATATTTGCGTGCAAAATATTCAGCACCGTAGAGGAATGCCGTATCGCGGCCGAGGAATTGTGTCCAGTAGCTTTTATGGGGGTTACTGGGGCTCTGGTCGCTGAGCATCATGAGCACACACGGCACATGGTAGCGGTCGAAGAAGGCCACATGCCGGCGCACGTCGGTCTGGTCGACTACCTGGGTGCCGAAGCGGGTGCGGCGACGCGTAATAAACGTGGCTACACTCTTGTCGTCGAGCGGTTTGCCCACACCTATGCCATGATGGAGGAACTGCATGCCGAGAGAGGAAACCATATACTCCCAGTTGCCATAGTGGGCCGACATAAGTATGACCGTCTGCCCGCGTTCATAGTAGCGGTCGACAAGCTGGCGGTTGACTATCCGGTAGCGACTCTTGATGTTCTGCGGCGAAGCGAAAAGGTTATACACAAATTCGACTGCGATATCGGCCAGGTAACGGTAGAATCTCTTCTCAATGTCGCGCAGCCAATCAATGTCTTTGTCGGGAAAACATGCCGCAAGGTTGTCGCGAACCACCCGCCGGCGGTAGCCCACAAGACGGTAGACGATGAAGTAAATTATGTCCGAAATGACGTACATCAATATCCGCGCTCGAACTGTTCACCCACTTCACCCGTGACGCCTTCCTGCAGCTGTCCTCCGCTTAGTCGGCGCTCCCAGCCCGACTCCTGCACCTCGCCTTTGGCATTGCTGTTAAGCAATTGGTAGTAGCCGGAACGATGCTGGTCCCAGAAAAGGAAAACGCGGTTTGGATTGTCGCCAGGCAAGGTGTTGTAGCGCCAAAGCTGGTAAGGCTTGTAGTAGACATGCCCCTGCGAGAGGCCGGGATCTGACGTACCGTCATGTCCACCGCCTTCACGGTTGATGAGGGCTTCCGATTTGACACCGTCGCGTCCGATACGGTTGGCTGAGACGTAGTTTTTCTCGTCGCGCACAAAGTCGGGCGGTCCATACTGCAAGTAAACACGTCCCCGGTCGGTATGTATACCCGGAGTCTTGGGATAACTGAAATGCTGCTGCACATAGTCGATGCGCTCTTTGTAATTCAGCCACTCGGCTTCTGGCGCTATGGCATTGCGCACCGTCCAGAAACGGTACATAAAGGCCTGTTTCTCCTCCAATGCCGGACGCTTTATGAGGTCTTTGCACACGCGGCGTTCGGCGTCGGATGCCACCGGATAGAGGGCGTCGAGGTAAGTGTTCAGCTGGTCCTCGTCTGTATATTTGCCCATGAAAGTGAGGGCGAAGTCGCTGATTTCATTTCCCTTCACACCCGGGTTCGACCTGTAGAACGGCACCCGCTTGTACAGCATCGTCTGGTTGTCGCGGTTGCGCAGCTCGACGATGAGATTATAGTTGCCCGAAGGAAGTTGGCTGATGTCGAGGCTGCCATAGACAGGCACCACCTGCGCACTGTTCTTGCGGCTCATACTCTGCACACCTTCATATCGCGTACCTGTCTCCATCTGCTCCACGCTGGCCATCACAAGGAACGGCTTGCGCCCCGTCTCTTTGTCTATATTGTAGACCTCGTAGTAGTAGTTTATCTGGTTGACATCCTGCGGATAATAGTCGCTGACGTATGGCTCCATGTCGTAGCCGCCACGCGAGAAGACCGTGCCCTCGCCCTGTGTCGGCACTGCACCGGCCATAGTCTGCACACTCGACATCACCGGATGCTCCCTGTCGTAGCTGATGAGAACCTTCTCGCTTACAGTGGCAGCCTGAGCCTCGGTCGACTTGTCGCGCAGCGATATCTCGATGTCGTATATACCGTTGGGCAGCGAAAAGCGCTGAAGGTCGAGGAAACTGAAGTCAAGTTCGTCCAGGCTCCCCACCGTCGGACTGCCCAGGTCGTATTTCTTCACGTACACCACCGAGTCCTGCTGGCGGGCCACAAGGGTCACCTCGACCGTGGCCTTGTACACACCCGACGGCTGCTGCACGAAGCCCACCGTCCAGGCATCTATCTGCAGGTAGGTCTCCACATACGGCATATCCTGCTGCGGAAGGTAGAATGTTGAATATCCGAACACTGCCTGCATCTGTGCCCTCATGGGCACCAGCATCAGCAGCATGGCCGACAATAAAAGTACTCGTTTCATGATGCGTTGTTTTTAATTTTTATACTGATAACGCACATGCGAACGAATTATTGTGCGTAAGTCGAAAAATATCGGTCCACGATATCCAAAATCTCCCTGCCGTAGAGGTCGGCCTTGATGCGGCCAATGCCCGGCACGGCAAGCAGCTCGTCCATCGTGCGCGGCAGCATGTTCACAATGGCCATCAGCGTTTTCTGCTGCAGAATATGGAAGTGCGGTATGTCTTGCTCTTCAGCCTTCTCGCGGCGCCATTGGGTCAGCATCTGCACCAGCGGTGCCTGCTGCTCGGCCAACGTCGGTCTGCGCTCCTTCGGGGCCTTGGGCTCCTTGCGGGCCCGTGGCTCTCTCGGCTCCCTTGTTCTCCCCGGCTCCCTGGCCGCTCCGTATTCCTTGGGTTCCCTGGTGCCGCGTCGGCCCTTTTTCGACTTGTCGCCAAGCATAAAGTCCGTCTTGGCTTTCTGCACCGCCACCACGTCGAAGCCCTTTTCTTCGACCGACTTCATGCACGACAGCTTCACCCCCACCCTCTCCATCACGGCGGCGCCCGCCTCCTTGATGCGTGCGTCGTTCTCCTTGTTGTCCACCTCTACGTCGAGCAATGCACCCAGGGCGGCCTTAAGCGCCGAAAGCTGCCCGGCATAATAGGCAGCCCCCTTGGCCACGCGCTCGGCATGCTCCTCCGGCTGCAGGCGCATCAGCTGGCCCTTGAAGCGCTCGCCCACAGAGGCCAGCTCCGCCACATTCTGCCGCAGGCGTCCCATGGCCTCCACATTCTGCGGAAAGATGTTCTTCAACCGCCCGTAGGCCTCTTCAAGCCTCTCCATATCAGTCAGCAGCGCGTCGGCGCCGAAGAGGTCGGCCAGCTGCTCGTAGTAGTACTGCCGCTCGGCTCCGTCCACCGCGTCGGCGGCCTGGTCGAACGTAGGCTGGCTGCCAACGAACTGCTCCACATCCCTGTCGCCGAAGGCCACGCCGGCCGACAGCGGCGTCGTCAGCGTCAGGCCTTCGAGGCTCCGGCAGCGGCTCAGTGCCACATAGACCTGCCCGAAGGCAAAAGCATCCGCCGCATTCACCCGCACACGGTCGAACGTCAGCCCCTGCGCCTTATGTATCGTCACCGCCCACGCCGCGCGCAGCGGATACTGGCGGAAGGTGCCGTCCACCTCCTGCTTTATCTCGTTGCTCTTCGCGTCCAGCGTGTACTTCATATTCTCCCACACCTCGCGCCCCACGCTCACGCTCTCGCCGTCGTCGCAGTCCACCTCCACCATCACCCCCTCGTCGGGGTCCTCGCTGAATCCGCCCACCGTGCCCAGCTTGCCGTTATAATAGCGGCGTCCGCCCGAGCTGTCGTTCTTCAGAAACATCACCCTCTCGCCCACCTTCACTTCAAGTTCCCTCTCCGCCGGAAAAGCGCTCTCCGGGTAGTTGCCCTCCACCACAGCCTCCAGCACGCGGCTTTCGCCGTCGAGTGCCCGCATGTGGCCGGCATTTATCGCGTCCGCCTGCCGGTTGTGCGTCGTCAGGGTTATCGGTGTGATTGCGTTATTGTGTGATTGCGTTATTGCGTTAGTGGCTGGCGCGTCAGCCGACTTTTCACTTTCCACTTTCCTCTTTCCACTTTCCACTCCTTCCACTCTCGAATTGAGCTTGCCGAGCGTTTCGGCATCGATATCGTTCTCCCGCACACGGTTCAGCATCTCCACGAAAGCCTCGTCCTGCTGGCGGTAGACCTTCGTCAGCTCAATCGTCACGTATGGCACCTGCTGCAACGCCTTGCTGTGGAAAAAGAACGGCGACGGATAGACCCGCTCCATGAACGCCCTTTCGCGCTCCGTCACCACCGGCGCCAGCTGGTGCACATCGCCTATCATCAGCAGCTGCACGCCGCCAAACGGACGGCTGCTCCGCCGCACACGCCTCAGCGTCATGTCTATCGCATCCAGCAGGTCGGCCCTCACCATCGATATCTCGTCGATAATCAGCAGCTCCAGCGTCCGTATGATATTCGTCTTGTTCTTGTTCAGCGACTTGTAGCGGTCGGCCATCTGGTACTCTGTCACCAGTTCCTTCACATCCGGCAGGTACGGCTCGAATGGCAGCTGGAAGAAGCTGTGTATCGTCACCCCACCGGCATTCACAGCCGCCACGCCCGTCGGCGCCACCACAACGTGGCGCTTCGCGCAGTGCGCGTCCACATCCTTCAGAAATGTCGTCTTGCCCGTGCCGGCCTTGCCCGTCAGAAACACAGACACGCCCGTCTGGTTGACATATCGCTTCGCAAGCTCTATCTCGGCATTCTCCATTTGAACCATGCAGGGTGTTATTAGTGGTTTTTAAGGTATATATGAACCGCCGTAGGGGCATACCTCGTGTATGCCCGGCAATATTCAGTGTCGGATACTGTAGAGACGCGTCGTGCCGCGTCTGGATTCAGGGATCGCTGGTAAAACTTTGAAACCAATATTTCTTGCGGCATCACCTTTCAACCTACATTTCGGGCATACACGAGGTATGCCCCTACAGTTCACCCATAACCTTCACGAAATCGGCCAGCGGCGGTCGAGGCCGAAGCTCATGGGGCTCACCTTAAGCTGCGGCGCAAACTGCAGCCGCTTCCATTCGTTGCGGC
>JAFVWV010000085.1 GCA_017501495.1 Bacteroidales bacterium
AAAAAAACTGATATGAACGGCTCAAAAAAGAATGTGGTCATCCTGGCGGCGGGCGACTTCCCGACGCACCCTGTGCCGCTGTGCGCCCTGCGCGAGGCCGACTTCGTGGTCTGCTGCGACTCGGCGTATTGCCGATTTTCCATTTTCAATTCTCAATTCTCCATTCCCTTTGTGGTCGTCGGCGACGGCGACTCGCTGTCCGAGTCCGACAAGCGTGCCTTGGGCGACCGCTGGGTGCACGTGGACGAGCAGGACTACAACGACCTGCACAAGGCCATGGCCTGGGTTATGAGTGGAAAGTGGAAAGCGGAAAGTGGAGAGTGGAAAGCGGAAAGTGGAAAGTGGAAAGCGGAAAGTGGAGAGTGGAAAGTGGAAAGTGGAAAGTGGAAAGCGGAAAGCGGAAAGTGGAAAGCGGAAAGCGGAAAGAGCATGGATGCGTCAGCCAACTCTCCACTTTCCACTTTCCACTTTCAACTTCTCGGCGCCACCGGCCGCCGCGAGGACCACACGCTGGGCAATATCTCCTACCTTGTCACCTTCGGCGAGGAATACCCCGGCATAGACCTTGAGATGCTGACCGACCACGGGCGCTTCACGGCCTTCCGCGGCTGCCGCCGCTTCGACACCTTCCCGCGCCAGCAGGTCTCTGTCTTCAGCATGGACCCCGAGCAGCAGGTGAGCGGCAGCGGTCTCAAGTGGCCGCTCGACGGCATGCGCATACGCCGCTGGTGGCAGGCCACATTGAACGAAGCCCTCGCCGACAGCGTTGAGCTGCGCAGCGAGGGCTGGCTGGTGCTTTTCCGCACCTATGACCCGAAGGTCTGAATTCAGAACTTGAAGGTCACACCGATGGTGATATTTCTCCAGTATTCGTCGATGCTGTTTTCGAGCAGGTCGAGTTGCAGGCCGTTGCTGCTGTTGGAGTAGACCACGCCGTTGTCGAGGCGTGTCTCCTTGCGGTTGCTGTATATCCAGCCGAGGAGGTTGAAGTTGAAGTCGATGTTCACGTGCTTGTCGAGTTCGTAGGAGATGCCGGGCTTGATGGTGAGGTCGAAGGTCTGCAGCTTGGCGTCGTAGGCACCGGCACCCGGTGCTGCCGGTGCGCCGCCCACGCCGGGTGTGGCTCCGGGACCGGGGTTCATGTATCTGGGCGAATAGCCGAACAAGGCTTCGGCCTCGGCAAAGAGAATCCAGCGCTTGTAGCGCACGATGTTGAAGTGGACGTACGGTCCTACGCGGTAGGTGCGCTTCGTGCCGATGTCGGCCAGCGTGCCGGTGGCGTCGAGTTCATAGCGGTGGTCGAGGGAGAAGCCGTAGGTGAGACCCACGCGCCAGCGGTCGTTGATGTTGTAGCCAACGAAAGGCTCGATGCGGTACTCGCGCAGCTTGTTGGTAACATCGTCGCCCGTTTTGTCGGTGCTTTGGTTGAAATGGCCCGTTCCGCCGACGACCCATTTGTAATTGTTGTTGTCTTGTGCTTGTGCGCCTATGGCCATAAACATAAAGGCCACTGCCAGTGTCAATAGTGCTTTTTTCATTTGTAGTATGTATAAAAGGTTAGAATTTCTTCATTGACCGATCATCAGTTTCAGCAGGTCTTGGCCAATGTCGCGGCGGTTGTACTTGCCCTCCCAGTTGATGTCGGCGGCGCGGTTGTAGCTTTTGAGCAGCGCTTCGGGCAGGGTGGGGGCCAGGGCGGTGGTGCAGATGACGCGGCCGCCGTTGGTCAGCAGGCGTCCGTCGGCGTTCTTGGTGCCGCAGTGGAACACCTGCACATCCTCGATGTCGGTGCCGAGGGATATCTCTTTGCCCTTCTTGTAGCTCTCGGGGTAGCCGCCAGCCACCATCATGACGCAGGCTGCGGTGCGGCTGTCGACGCTGAGCGAGCATTCGTCAAGGGTGCCTTGGGCGGTGTGCTCGAAGAGTTCGACCACATCGCTCTTCAGGCGCGGGAAGACGCTCTCGGTCTCGGGGTCGCCCATGCGCACGTTGTATTCGATGACGTAGGGGTCGCCGCCGCAGTTCATCAGTCCCACGAAGATGAAGCCGCGGTAGTCTATCTTCTCGTCGCGCAGACCGCGCACGGTGGGTTTCACGATGCGGTCTTCGACCTTCTTCATGAAAGCCTTGTCGGCAAAGGGCACGGGGCTGACGGAGCCCATGCCGCCGGTGTTGAGGCCGGTGTCGCCCTCGCCGATACGCTTGTAGTCCTTGGCCGAGGGCAGCAGCAGGTAGTGCTGGCCGTCGGTGAGCACAAAGACGCTGAGCTCGATGCCGCTGAGGTACTCCTCGATGACTACGCTGGCCGAAGCGGCGCCGAACTTGCCGCCCAGCATTTCGCGCAGGTGGGCCTTGGCGGTGGCCAGGTCGTCTTCGATAAGCACGCCTTTGCCAGCGGCCAGGCCGTCGGCCTTGAGCACGTAGGGCGCCTGCAGGCTGTCGAGGAAAGCCTCGGCTTCGCTGAGGGTGTCGGCGGTGAAGGTCTGGTAACGGGCGGTGGGTATCTTGTGGCGCGTCATGAAGGCTTTGGCATAGTCTTTGCTGCCTTCGAGCATGGCTCCCTGTCGGCTGGGTCCCACGACCATCACGTCGCGCAGGGCTGGCGTCTGGGCGAAGTAGTCGGCTATGCCGGCCACCAGCGGCGCCTCAGGTCCCACAACAAGCATCTGCACATGGTTGCTCAATACGAAGGCACCCACCTCGGCAAAGTCCTCGGGGTTGAGATTCACGTTGGTGCCCACCATGGCTGTGCCGGCGTTGCCGGGAGCTATGAAGAGTTGTGTACAGCGACGGCTTTGTGCCAGTTTGCAGGCTATGGCGTGTTCGCGGCCGCCCGATCCGAGGAGGAGTATGTTCATACTTTAAGGTTTAAAGGTTATCGGTTGATGTGGAGGTCGTGTCCCATGCGCTCCTGTTTGGTCTTCAGGTAGCGTTCGTTGTATTTGTTGGGCTCGACGATTATTGGCACTATCTCGGTCACTTCGAGGCCGTAGCCTTCGAGGCCGGTGCGCTTCACGGGGTTGTTGGTGATGAGGCGCATCTTGCTGACCTTTTGGTCGCGCAGTATCTGTGCGCCGATGCCGTAGTCGCGCTCGTCGGCTTTGAAGCCGAGCTTGATGTTGGCGTCGACGGTGTCGAAGCCCTGCTCCTGCAGGTGGTAGGCGCGAAGTTTGTTGACCAAGCCTATGCCGCGGCCTTCCTGGCTCATGTAGGCTATGAGGCCTTTGCCCTCTTTCTCGATCATCTCCATGGCGCGGTGCAGCTGCTCGCCGCAGTCGCACTTGCACGAGCCGAAGATGTCGCCAGTGGCGCAGCTGCTGTGCACGCGTACCAGCACAGGCTCGCCCTCTTCCCACTCGCCTTTCTTGAGCACCATGTGGGTGTTGCCGTTGTCGAGCTGGGTGTAGGCTATAAGTTGGAAGTTGCCCCAGCGGGTGGGCAGGAAGACTTCCTGCTCTTTGCGGATAAGCGTCTCGTGGGCAACGCGGTAGGCGATAAGGTCTTTGATGGTGATTATCTTGAGGCCGAACTTCTTGGCCACTTCCTGCAGCTGTGGCATGCGGGCCATGGTGCCGTCGTCGTTGATAATCTCGATCAGTGCGCCTGCCGGGTAGAGGCCAGCGAGACGGGCTAGGTCTACGGCAGCCTCGGTGTGGCCGGCACGCACCAGCACGCCGCCGTTGCGGGCGCGCAGGGGGTTGATGTGGCCGGGGCGGCCGAGCTGGGTGGCTTTGGTGGCGGGGTTGGCCAGAGCGCGGATGGTGCTGGCTCGGTCGTGCATGCTCACGCCAGTCGTGCAGCCGTCTTCGAGGTTGTCCACGGTGACGGTGAACGGCGTGCCCAGCAGCGATGTGTTGTCGTGCACCTGCATGTCGAGCTGCAGCTCGTGGCAGCGCTCTTCGGTGATAGGTGCGCAGAGCACTCCGCGTCCGTTTTTGAGCATGAAGTTGACGTGTTCGGCCGTGATTTTTTCGGCCGCCATGATGAAGTCGCCCTCGTTCTCGCGGTCTTCGTCGTCGACGACGATGACGAATTTGCCTTCGCGGAAGTCCTCGATGGCTTCTTCTATAGTGTTGAGTTTAAAATCCATAATGTATTATACTTCTCTTTTTTCTTGGGTGCAAATATACAAAAAAATATATTATTCCGACTTTTTTGAGTACCTTTGCAATCATAAAATATCGTCATGAAAGATATAAAGCACTTATTGACAGCTCTATTGCTTGTTGCGGCACCTTTTGTTGCCACCGCCCAAAGCACCGACAGCGTCGATGTCAGAGACTACGACGTGAGCCTCGACTTCAGTTCGGGACTTCCGTACCGTGGCCATGCCGTGGTGAGCCTCAGTCTGCTGCGGCCATGCCAAAGTATAGGCCTGGAGCTTATAGGAACTGTGGATTCTGTTTTTGTCGACGGCCAACGCCTGGCCACGCCCAACATTAGCGAGATACCCGCCGCGGATCGCCCTGCGGGGCAGGAGTTCGAAGTGGAGGTCTATTATCGCCTCAACGGCTATGTGGAGAGTTCCGGTTGGGGCGGACTGCACGTGGAGAGCGGTATGACCTACAATCTTGGCGTTGGTTTCGGCATCAACCCCCACTGTGTTGGCAGGGCTGTCTTTCCCTGTCGCGACAGTTTCACCGATAAAGCCACCTACACTCTGCGCATCACTGCCAAAGAGAATTGGAGCGCCGAATGCAGCGGTGTGTTGCAGAGCCGCACCATGGATGCCAACCAGATGGAGCATAGCGTATGGCGTATCGACCAGCCGGTGTGCACCTATCTTGTAGGCATCAGTCAGGCTCCTTTCAGCCGCCTCGATACCACCGCCGGCGGATATCCTCTGACCATCGGCTATACCGATGCGCAGAACATCAATACCGTGCGTCGCGTCTTTGCGCTGCTCGACACCGTGGTGCCGATGTTCGAGCGGTGTTTCGGCCCCTACCGCTGGCACCGCATAGGCTATATACCCACTTCGCGCGGTTCGATGGAGCATGTGAACAATATAGCCTTGGCCTATCAAGCCATGGCATCGATGAGCGATGAAGGGCAGAGCACTATAGCCCATGAGTTGGGCCATGCATGGTTCGGCAACCTGGTCACCTGCCAGACCGAGGGCGACATGTGGATCAACGAGGGTGGCGCCACGTTCTGCAGCGAGGTGGCCCGTGAGGCCACCCATGGCCGAGGCAGTTCGAATGCATTGTATCAGAAGAATTTGGAGTCGGTGGTGCGTACCACCCACCGCACCGACGGCAACCAATACCGTCCGCTGCATGACATGCCGCACGGTTACACCTATGGCAGTACCACTTATGACAAGGGGGCTCTTGTATGGCACTCGCTTCGTGGCCTGATGGGCGACTCTCTCTTCTATGCTTCTATGCGCACCCTCTTCAGCCGCTGCGCCTTCGGCAACCTCGATGCCTATGCCTTGCGCGACTCGCTTATGGCCTACAGTGGCATGGACCTCACTGACTTTTTCAGGCAGCATGTCTTCCGGCCCGGTTTTGTCGACTACCGCGCCGAACTGGTGCGCGGCGACAATCCGCAGCGCGTCATGGTGCGCCTGCGCCAGCAGGGTATCGGTACCGACAGCCTTGTCTCTACCGCCCGCCTGCCGCTGACATTCGTGTCCTATGAGCGCGAGGAACTCATACGGTGGATAGATGCCCAATTCACCGACGATGTGGCCGAAGTGTGGGTCGACTTGCCATGGGAACCCAGCTATTGCGTGCTCGACCTTGAGTGTGCCGTATCCGATGCAGCCACGGTAGTTCATATCAACACCACTCCCGACCGCACCTATGCCTACGACGCCGTGCATGCCACTGTGCGGGCCGGCGATGAGTCGCAACCCCTCAATCTGCACATAGAGCACCATTTCGGACATCCATACGACACCGACACTATCGCCGGCATCGTGCGCACCGTGAACCGCTACTGGGTGGTGAACGGCGACCGATGGACAGCCGAAAACATCGAATGTCGCTTCCGGTTTGTACGTGCCAACAACACCAGCTCTGATTATGCCTACCTCGACCCCGACTTCTATCTGCGGACGCCCACCTACGATTCTATAGCGCTCCTTTGGCGCCCCAACACCGAGCACCCCTGGCGGGTGATGACGCGCACCAAGAGCGGCAACCGCGACGAGGGTTTCTTGCGTATGCGTAATTTGCGCTGCGGCGAATATACCATCGCTGTGGTCGACAGCAACCTTCTCAGCATTGAAGACGCCGAGTCGTCCGACCCCAAGATATGCCTCTTCCCCAACCCCGTGCCTCAGGGCGCAGGCATCGGTCTCGATGTGCCGACGGAGCAGCCGTTCAGGGTGGAAATATTCGACACTGCCGGTCGAAGGGTGTGGTCTGCAAGCGGCTGTCGTTCAGGACAAACCATCCGTCCGAATCTTGTCGCCGGAACATATTTGGTCCGAATTGAAAATAATTTCATATCTTTGCACTCGAATTTGATACAGTTATGAACAAGATAAAAATCGTCGTTGCAGTGCTGCTGGCCACTATCGCCACAGGAGCCAGCGCACAGTTTTCCCAACTTGGCCCGAAGAATGAGTTCATGCTCAAAATAGAGGCCGGATATATGCCTTTCATGGGCCATGTGGGCACCCCAGGCGAATCCGGTTATGTGTTGCGCGACTTCCACAATGGCGCCAACCTCAACGCCATGGCCGGCATCAACATCAGCCAGGATTGGTTCCTCGGCGGTGGTCTGGCCTTCCATTATTTCCACAACACCGAGCAAGGCCTCGCTGAGTCGATGATGGGTGCCGGCGTGTTTGTTGATTTCGATTTCCGGCCCATCTGGAAGGGTGTCATGGGTGTCGACTACCAGCCCACTACCATCAAATGGGCTCCCGAAGTGGGTGCCCGTCTGGGCGGCAGTCTGCTGCTCAACCACCCCGACTACGGTTCGCCTTTCTCGCCCCTGGCCGAATTCTATGGAGGTATCAACTGGTACTATGCCCACGGTCTGCGCAACATGGAGCACAACTGGCACTCTTTCTACGCCACCATCGGCATTGCCTATATGCAGCAAGCCGTTTTCCTGCCCATCCGCATCGGCTGGCGTTGGTAATTCCAAACATCCTCTGCTATGCAATCAACCCGACAGAACAAGATTTGCCATCTTATACAGAAAGACATGGGCGACATCTTCCTGCGCGAGATGAAGCCCACGCTTGGCCAGTCGCTTATCACCGTTACCGAGGTGCGCATCACCCCCGACCTCTCGATAGCCCGCATCTATGTTTCCATACTGCCTATCGGCGGGGTGAGCAAAGACACGGTCATGTCGCTCATCCGCGAGAACACCTCCGACCTGCGCCGCCGCCTCGGCCTGCGCGAAGGCAAGCAACTGCGCATCATTCCGCAACTCGAGTTCTATCTCGACGACACGCTCGACTATATTGAGAACATAGAGCGCTTGCTCAAGCAATGAAGCTTGAGGGGTTCATAGCCATACGCTATCTTTTCGCCATACGGCAGCGCTCTGTGGCCAATGTTATTTCGTGGGTGTCGCTTGTGGGCCTGCTGGTGAGCACGGCTGCACTGATTATCGTGCTTTCTGTCTATAATGGTATCGGCGAGGTGACCAAGAGCCTCTTCAGCACTTTCGACCCCGAGCTGGTTGTTGAACCCTCCGAGGGCAAGACATTCCATACCGCCGACATCGACTATCGTGCTCTCTGCCAATGCGAGGGTGTGGCCCACGTGTCGCAGATGGTGAGCGAGAGTGCCTGGATTACCTACGGCGGCAATCAAGCCATCGCCACCCTGCGCGGTGTCGACGCTTCCTACCGTGCCTTGAGCGGGCTCGACACGCTGCTTGCCGAGGGCCGCTATGCCCTCGAAGCCGGCGACCTGCCGGCGCTGATGGTGGGCGGCGAGCTGTGGTACTCGCTCGGCATGCGCGTCCACGCCAACGCCCTGGCGGCGGTCCACATACCCAAGCGCGGCACCACGTCGATGGGCTTCACCATGGACGAGGCTTTCAATATCGGATATGCTCTGCCCATGGCCTGCTTCTTTATCCAGCAGGATATCGACCGGCGCTATATGGTGACCGATGCCGACTTTGTGCGCCGGTTGATGCACTATGCTCCCGACGAATGCACGGCCCTGGCCATCGGCCTTCGCCCGGGGGCCAAAGTCGACCGCGTCAAGCGCCTGGTCTCGCAGATACTCGCGGGGTCTGCCACGCCGCTCACCGTCAAAGACCGCTACGACCAGCAGCCGCTATATTTCAAGATATTCCGCACCGAGCGACTGGGCATCTACCTCATCCTTTCGCTCATCGTGCTCATCTCTACCCTAAGTCTTGTGGCCTCGCTCTCGCTGCTGATTATCAACAAGGGACGCGATGTTTTCATCCTGCGCAGCATGGGCATGACCGTGCAGCGTGTGCGCCGCGCCTTCGTGCTCGAGGGGGTGCTCATCTGCGGTGTGGCCGTTCTGGCCGGACTGATTGTGGGTTTCCTCGTCTGCTGGCTGCAGCAGACCTTCGGGCTGGTGCGCATGGGCGACGGCAACTTCGTTGTCAGCGCTTTCCCCGTGGCCATGCGTGGCGTCGACTTTCTGATTACATTCTTATTGGTGATGCTCATCAGCAGCTTCAGCGTGCTGCTCACCGTGCACCGCGCGCGGCTCTGACGCCGACCGGCTCTGGTTGACCACCCACACGCCGACGAATACCGCCAGCGCCGCCACCACCTTGGTGGGCGTCAGCCGGTCCATGCCGCTCCAGATGGCCACGGCTATGGCTATAATGGGCTGCAGGTAGCCGTACATGCTCACCAGCGTGGGCCGTATGCGCTGCTGGCCGTAGGGTACAAGATAGTAGGCTATGAATGTGGAGAAGAATATCATGAATCCTATCTCGCCCCACACCTTGGCGCTCACGGCCGCAAAGTCGGTATGCGGCAGGTGGGGCATGGCGAACGGCACCGACACGAGGAACGACACGAGGAACATCCACTTCATGCTCGTCACCACCGAGTAGCGCGAGATGAGCGGCCGGCACGTGCCGAGGTAGAGTGCGAAAACGATATAATTGGCGAAGCAGTAGAGAATGCCCACGAATTCGGTCTCCGAAGCGCCGCTGCCGCCGAAGGTGCTCTGCAGGATGAGCCACAGTATGCCGCCGAAGCTGAGCGCCACGCCGAGGGCTTTCTTCCATGTGATTGGTTCCTTGAGAAATATGGCTGCCACAAACATGGTGAAAATCGGCGTCGTGGTGCTCATCACCGAGAGGTCGACCGGGGTGGTGTGGGCTATGGCGTGGAGGAAGGTGAGCTGCGGCAGGAAGAGGCCCAGCATGCCTGCGCCGGCCAGCCGCAGCAAGTCGCGCGGAGGCACCTTCTCGCGCGGCGCGAAGAGCGACACCAGCCAGAACAGCGCCCCGGCCACCAGCGACCGCATGGCAAACAACACGATAGGCGCTATGCCGCCCTCGGTGGCTATATCGCGGCAAACCACGACGTTGATGCCAAAGATGACATACGCCGCCGCCGCTGCCAAGTGACCCATGGCTATGTTTTTACCTTTTCCCATTTCAACACATAACGTGTCTTCACTTTTTTTATTATCCATCGCCCGAAGGCAGGTCGTTTTTTGTCGCATTTTGATGCCGTCAGCTACCCTACCGGTTCGGCCGTTGTACAGTACTTGTACAGTATATGTACAGTACATGTACGCTTTATAAACGTACAAGTACTGTACAAGTAGCGTACATATAGCGTACAACGAGGCAAGATGTGCCTTTTCCGATAGATATAAAACGCAGACAAGCAGCGAGTTGTAAAATAGGGGGTCGTTTTTCGCGCGGGCGCGCACAATAAGCGGCGTGTTTTGTCGTTATATTTGTCGTTTATGCGTAGATGGTGGCTCATATTGGTGTCGCTTCTGGCGCTGTCGGTGGCAGTGCAGGGGCAGAACTGCGACACGCTTGAGACTCCGTTTTCCGAGACTTTCGACGGCTACGGTACCGGTGCATCGCTGATGCCGCCGTGCTGGACGGCCACACGCAACTACGACCTGGGCTATCCGCCCCATCTCATGGCATCGCCGCATGGCGGCTCAGGCTCGGCCTTGGTGCTCTACCCCGGCACCCTGGCCGAGAGCCACTACAGTATGGTCATCGCCCCGCCCGTAGGCGGGTTGGCCTCGCTCGACGGCATCTACCTAGTAATGCGCATCCTCGCACCCAACACGTCGGCCCGCCTGGTGGTCGGTCTCTGTCAGGACACCGGACGCTACACGCGCGCCTTTGTGCCCGTCGACACATTGCATGTCGACCAAGGCAACCGTTGGCAGGAGGTTGTGGTCGACCTCGGAGCCTATACCGGCACGGGCCGCCGCGTGGCCCTGCGTATGGACCGCGGTCTGCAGGCCGACAGCAGCGAGTTCTATATCGACAATCTCCGCATCACCGGCTGCGGCACCACCGAGCCGTGGGCGTCGCACCTCGGCAGCGACCGGCTGACGCTGCACTTCGAGAGCTTCGGTGTGGGCACCGTCGAGGTGGCCTATGGCGACACGCTCATCAGTCCGGCCGTAAGCCCGCTGGCCATCAGCGGCCTGACGCCCGACAGCGACTACCTCTTCAGCATCGGCTGCGCCGACGGACAGCATCGGCTGCTCGGTGTGCGTACCATGGAGAGCGCCGGCATCGTTGCAGCCTACACCGAGCGCTTCGACGCAGTCGGCGGAGCGATGCCCGCCTATTGGCGCCGGCCTATGGCCAACCAGCCACGCATCGACGGCGGCGCACTACTCTTCACACCCGTCGGCGACAGCAGCATGGCCGTGCTGCCACGGCTGGCCGAGGGCGACGTGCAGCAGATGATGCTGGCCTTCAACCTCGGCGGCAGCGGCACAGCGGCCATGGTGGTGGGCGTGATGGAATATGCCGCCGAACCGTCGTCGTTTGTGGCCATCGACACCCTCTGGCCGGCCGACGATGCCGTCGGCCTGACGAGCCTGGCCCCTTACGGCGGCGAGGGGAAATACGTGGCCCTGATGGCCGTGGGCAGCGGCACCCTGAGGGTCGACAACCTGCGCTTGGCGCGCTGCCTTGCCGACGGGCTGACGCCCTACAACCTGACCGACGAAGGAATCACCCTCGTTTGGGATACGCTCTACCTTGCCCCTGACGCGACATTGAGCATAGAATACGGCCCTGCGGGCTTTGCCCCGGGCAGCGGCACCACCTTCGCGGCCACCACCCCGCCGATGGACATCGCGGGCATGGCGGCCGACACCGAATACGACCTCTACCTGCTCGGCTCGTGCGGCGACCGCCCGTCGGAGGCCGAGCGCATCACGTTCCGCACGTTCGCTCACGAAGTGCAGCCGCCCTATTGCGAGGGCTTCGAGCAGGGCAGCACCTTGCCGCAAGGCTGGGTGTGCGCCTCGGGTAGCGCCGCTGTCACCGCCGACGCTCTGCGCGGAAGCCACGCCCTGCGCCTCGACGCCGCCACGCTGGCTCTGCCGCTGCTCGGCAGCGAAGCCGGCGACACGGTGTTGCTCGACTTCTACGGCTATGGCACGTCGCCGCTCGTCGTGGGGCTGGCCGACAATCCATACGCTGCGGTTACGCCGGTCGACACTCTGGCTGCCGGTGCCGACTGGGTTCGACAAAGGATAGTGCTCGCTGATGCCGCCGGCCGCTGCCCTGTGCTGACCGCTGCCGGCCGCTGGACCATCGATGCCATCGGCCTGCGCCGCAGCGCTGTGGCCGACGTCTCGGTCAGCGCCATAGGCCTCGACCGGGCCCGCATCAGCTGGCAGGGCCCCGACAGCGTCAGGATAGAATACAAGGCCGTGACGTCGGCGGCGGCCGATTTTGAGCCGGGCAGCGGCACGAGCCTCGTGGCTGTGGCCGACACTCTCATCTCCGGCCTGCAGCCGGGCACCAACTATCGCGTACATGTCGATTTGGCCGATGGCGGCGGTGCCGACTGCTCTTACCTCTCATTCAGCTTTGCCACCCTCGACCCTCCGCTCGAGGTGCCGTGGTGCGCCAACTACGACGGCGACGCCGTCGGCACCTTGCCGCAGGGCTGGCGCCGCTTGTCGGACGTGGGCGAATATCCCATCGTGAGCACCGAACGCCGCCATTCGGGTGGCAGGTCGCTGCTGCTGACGGCCGACGCCGCACGCCGCACCATTGCCATACTGCCCGACGCCACAGCTTGCAGCGATGCCCGCACCGTCGCTCTGTGGACCAACCGGCTCCAGTCGGATGCCACCCTCGAATTCGGCGTCATGACCGACATTACCGACAGCTCCACCTTCATGCCGACAGACACCCTCGGCCTCGGGCCGGCCGACCAGTGGCGGTCGCACCTGTTGCACATCGACAGCCTGGGCAACCGGCACATGGCTCTGCGTCTCGGCTCGACGGGTGGCACCGTGCGCCTGTTCATCGACGATGTCTGTGTCGAGAACTGCGCCGCCTACAACCTTCATGCCTATAATATCGACAGCACCGGATTCAACCTGAGCTGGAATGCCCGCGACAGCCTGGCGCTGCTCTGCACCGTCAGCAGCAACGGCAGGACAACAAACGACACGCTCTACACCTCGCCGGCACGGATTGAGGGCCTCGACAGCGGCACCAGCTACTTTGTCAGCATAACGACCCTCTGTGGCTGCGGAGCCACAGGAGTGAGCTATAGCACAGGCTATTCTTCGAACGGTCCGGTGCCGGTGCGTACCTATGGTTTCAGCATCAACACTCGCGTGTCGCCTGCCGCCACGCCCTATTGCGAGAACTTCGAGAGTCTGCCCACCGGATCGATGCCGTCCTATTGGCGCTCACGTTTGGCCACCAGCACCGACCAAAACAGTCACGGAGGCGACAAATGTCTCCGCATATTCGCCGGCGGAAGCATCATCATGCGCCAGATAACCGATGCCAACCAGATGCGGCTCAGCCTGCATCTCTATGCCAACAACGAGGCCATGATGGAAGACGGCGCCGTGGTGGTAGGTCTTATGGCCGACCCCGACTCGGCCAATACCTTCACACCTACCGACACGCTTCACGTCACGGCCCTCGGCCAGTGGCAGCACCATGTGGCGCGGCTGGGCACCGATGCCGATACCGGTCGCTACATCACTCTTCGGGTGGCGGCCGCAAACGGCATGCTCTACGTGGACGACGTGGTTGTGGCCCGTTGCGCCATCGACAGTGCGGCGGTGAGTGCGTCAGGCATCGTGACATGGAGCGGTGCCGACAGCGTCATGGTTGAATATGGCCCCGCGGGGTTCGCACGAGGAAGCGGCACAGTCGACACAGCCGTCCAGCCCTATACACTGGCTGGACTCGAAGAAGGCATGGCCTACGACATATACCTCAAACCCATCTGCGACGGAGGCAGCTGCCAAAGTATGCGTCTCGAGCTGGGCAACGTCAGACTCACGCCATACTGTGAGAACTTTGACGCCGTGCCGCTGCAGGGAATGGCCAACGGGTGGACAGTCGGGCGCACCTACAAGTCGACGCCTGCCATCTCCACCGTCGGAACACGCACATTGAAGATGAGCGGCGCTGCAGGCAACCGAAGCATAGCGGTAATGCCGGATTTGGCTGTTGACGACATAGAAGCCCACGAACTGACACTCAGCCTGCGGACTTCAAAAGCTTCGAGGGCGCGCCTGCTGGTGGGCACCATAGCCGAAGGCAATGACCCCAACACCTTCAGTGCGCACGACACACTGACGGTAGCAGAAAGCAATACTTGGCAGCGACTTAGGTTGCCGCTGAGCCACCATAGCGGCGGCCGCATTGCTTTGGCATGTGAAGCCTCGGTGCATGAAGCCGACATCTGGATAGACAGCATCGGCATAACGCGTGGTCTTTGGCCCTCGGTGCATGCGGTGTCGGCCCGCAGGGTGTCTATCTTAGGTACAGGTGGCTACTACGTTGACTACGCCACGGTGAATATCCCGCAGGGCGAAGGAACACAACTGCACATAGCCGATTCGGCATACGACATAGGCGGAATGTCACCCGGCGCGAGCTACCGCTTTTATTTCGCCGCCGACAGTGGCGGCACATGCCTTGAACCCATCGTGGTGACGATGCCGACAGAGGTGGCTCTTCCATACTGCTACGGCAACGACACCGCCGCGGTCATCATCCTGCCCGAACCGGCTGCCGACAGCCTCGGCACCTTGCACCTATATTACAGTCAGCGAGGAGCGAGCCCGATTGAGGTGGGCGTGATGACGCAACGTGGCGACTGGAGTACCTTCACGCCTATAGATACCACAGCATCGACAACCACGGCATGGACCGCTCAGCACGTATCCATCGCTTCATATACTGGCAGCGGGCGTTTCATAGCATTGCGCACCACAGACGGCAGCAACACTTTGGTCGACGGCCTGATGCTCTCGCGGTGCGAACTGCCAGCCGTGGAACTCACCATAGAAAACAAACTCATCGTCAGTGGAAGCGGAACCATAGAGTATGGTCTTGCGGGTACGCCGCAAGGTGAAGGTATAGTGGTGCAGGCACCTGACACAGTCAGTTTGGCCGACAGCACGGACTACGAAATATTCCGCCGTTGTGCAGACGAGAGCAATACCTGCGCCGATCCCATCCGCGTGGAGACTTATATAGACCATTGCCCACTGCCCGACAGTCTGCTGGTAGCCCAGCCGGGCAGCGGCATAGTGGAACTGCGCTGGGACAGCGCCTTTAGCGACTTCTATATCGAGTATGCCCTGTCTGGTTCGGCACAGGGAAGCGGCACCACTGTGCGCGCCGATGCGCAACCTTTGACGCTGATGCTGGCACCCGATACACTGTACGACCTGTATGTGAGGTGCGACTCGCTGCAGACCACAACCCGCGTGCCGCAGCGTCTGCGTACACTTGCAGCCATGACGGGTGTGCCGTATTGCAACACCTTCGACGATGGAATGGCAGGATGGCGTGTTATGCAGTATAACCAAGACGGTGTGGTGAGTGTGGAAGACGGCCATCTGTCGGTGTCCAATTATTATGGCGTGACCTATCTTGTGCTGCCACAGCCCGATGTGGACAGTTTGCGTCGGTTGAATGTGACTTTGCGTGCACGCTTCCGCGAGAGCAACGGACACACACTGACCCTCGGCACTATGAGCGATGCCGCTGATACCGATACCTTCGACCCGCTGGCATCGTTCACATCCATGGGAGGCGGCTATACACGTTGTTTCCATTCGCTGGCCAACTATTATGGCAATGGCCGCTTCTTGGCGCTGCGTCTGCGCGACGACGACATACTTGACATCGATGAAATCAGCCTCGGTATTTGTGCGGCCTACGGTTTCAGCATGACCGAGATGGAGAGTGACCATGTGGTGTTTGAATGGCAGCAGACGGGCAATCCGGACATTACAATAGAATATGGCGAACAGGGTTTTGCTGCGGGCAGTGGCACTATTGTGCATCCAACGGTGTCTCCATGCCGCATCGACGGACTCTCGCCGTTGACCAATTACGCCTTTTATGTCGGCAGCCAGTGTTCCGAGGCTTGTGACAGTGCCTTCATTGAGCCTCAGGCTTCGCTTCGCGACACTTTCTTCACCTTCACACCGCAGGGTGGCACAGGTTGTATCGACTACACCGACTTGAGGGCTTCGTATGTCACCTGCAGCTATGGCAGCTATTTGAACCCGATGGCTTCGCAGGGGGCGGTGGACTATGGCTATCTGAGCGCCCAAAGCCGCCACACGGTCCATTTTGACACCAATGAACGCGACGCACGCACCCAGGGTCTGCTGCGCACCATACCGGAGGGCGAACATGCGTCGGTGCGCTTAGGCAACTGGGCCAGTGGTGGCAACGCCTCGCCCCAGGCCGAAAGCATCACATACGGCATGACGGTTGATGCCGACGATGCCGACCTGCTCCTTCTGCGCTATGCCGCCGTGCTGCAAGACCCCGAACACGCGCCGTCGCTGCAGCCACGTTTCCGTATGGAGATATTGAACCAGCAGGGACAGTTGATAGATTCGTGCAGCATGGCCGACTTTATAGCCAACGCAGCCCTCGGCTGGAACCAGGCCCCCAACGAGGTGTTGTGGAAGGATTGGACCACGGTGGGCGTGGATCTCACCGCCTACAACGGACAGACTATCTTCGTGCGGCTGACCACCAACGACTGCGGCGAGGGTTCGCATTTCGGATATGCCTATTTCACCCTGCGGTGCGCCCACAAGCGTATGTTGACCGAGGGGTGCAGCGATGTGCCGAGCAACCGCTTCACGGTGCCCGACGGATTCGTCTACCGCTGGTGGTCGTCGGCAGACTCGACACAGGTCATCTCCGACTCGGCGAGCATCCTCGTACCGTCGGACAATTCGGTGACTTACTACTGCCGGCTTTCGTTCGTGGACAATCCTGGATGCGCCTTCACCATGAGCGCTTTTGCCGGGGCTCGCTATCCGCTGGCCTTGTTCGACACGGCGATGAGTGTGGCCGACTGCCAGTTTGACGTGAGTTTCTACAACCGGAGTACCATCTCGATGGACGGCATCACCCCGGTGGGTACAGACGAGGCCTGCGAATCTTTCCGCTGGCTGATGCCCGACGGCAGCGAGAGCACTGCAGCTGTGCCTGCCATACACCTTGACGATACCGGAAGCATCACCCTCTCGCTAATAGCGGGTATAGCCAACGACCAGTGCCTCGACACGCTGACGCGCACCATCGATGTGCGCCATCCGCACCACTATGCCTCACTTGATGGTCCGACGGAACGCTGCGCCAACTGGGAGGCCGACACTGTGCGCGCACAGTATGCCTACAGCTGTATTTGGGGCGATGGCAGCGCCGACCAATCCGCCGTGTTGGCCCCGACGACCGACACCGTGCTCACCTGCTACACCATTGACTATAATGGATGCCGCGACACCTTGACACATCTTCTTGCTGTGCACAACACCACACTGCAGACTTATTCGGATACACTGTGCTCGTCGGCGCTCAGCTATGCCTGGCTCGACACTGTGGTGACTTTCCTGCGCACAGACGATATCGCCACGGCACGTCTCGACCGGCTTGACCGCTATGGGTGCGACAGCACGATGACGCTCAGCTTGAGCCTGTGGCCATCGTATGCACCGCAGTTGTACGACACCATCTGCGACGACGAAGTGTGCCCCTTCTACGACACCCTGCTGGCTGCCACCGGCTCATATCTCTACCACGACAGCACCATGCATGGTTGCGACAGCGCCGTCAGCCTGCACCTTAGCGTCATGCCGCGCCGCTGGAGCGACGATGTGCGTCAGGTCTGCGACTCGTTGCGATGGACTGACGGCCGCCTTTACACTGCAGACACCACCGGCCCCACCGACACGATGTATACCGTCTTTGGCTGCGACAGCGTTGTGAGCCTGCATCTGACGGTGAATTATGCCGCTCACGGCAATACCACCGACATAGCATGCGCTTCGAGCGACTACACATGGCGTGGCCACACCATAGCAGCCGACACGACGCTGCGTGAAGTGACGCTCACCACCGTGACCGACACTTTCAGCACCGTGGCCGGATGCGACAGCATTCTCAGTCTCAGCCTGACCCTCATGCCCAAGCTGCATGCCGATATACGTTTGGAGTATCTCTGTGCCGATACCATGTATCGCCTTGTGGCGTTGACTGATGCTCCGCATTGGTATTGGGCGTCGTCGACGCATGCAATCGACGGCCGCGACTATATCGATATCCGCCCAAACAAACAGACGCTCTACACGCTCACTGCCGACTATGGCACCCCGCCTTTATGCGCCGTCGGGAGCACTTTGATGCTTGACCCGTATGATATGCCTGAGGCCAAACTGCGTGTGGCGCCGCAGCTGCTCTCGCCCGAGAACCTTGACTTCGAGGCGCGCGATGTGGGCCGCTTTTATGGCGAGCGGGCATGGTACTATAAAGGCGAGTTGCTGTCATCGACAGAGCGAGCGGTGCATCTCAGCGCCGAGCCTGCCGACGACACCGTCGGCGTGGCCCTCGTCGTGGGCGACAGCCACTGCTACGACACAGCTTTGGTGCTGATACCCGTGGAGAGCAGCGCCCTGCGTGCGCCCAATGTCTTCACACCCGATGCCGACGAGAACCGCACCTTCCGTGTGGCGAAGTTCCATATCGCTCAATTCGAAATAAGAATCTACAACCGTCGTGGCATGTTGGTGTACAAGAGTGCCGACCGGGATTTCGAATGGGACGGCCGTGCCCTCGACGGCACACCCTGCCAGGAAGGGGCCTATGTCTATCATATCATCTACACAACCACTTTCCGTCCGACGGAGAAGCACAAAGAGGTCGGCACGGTGTTGCTGTTGAGGTGAAGGAGTTAAAGAGGTGAAGGAGTTAAAGAAGTTAAGAAGTTAAGAAGTTAAAGAAGTTAAGACAATAGCGGCCAGCAGCCACATTTGTCTTAACTTCTTTAACTTCTTAACTTCTTAACTTCTTTAACTCCTCAGACTTCGTTAAGTCTTGAGGGGGCTTATTTCCCTTTGTACTTCTCGATTTGCACTTTCATGGCGTCGATGCACTCGGTGACGGCCTGCTCGAAGCTGTCGGCCTGTTTGGTGACGAAGAGGTCGTTGCCGGGCACATAGAGGCGCATCTCGGCTATTTTGTTGTTTTCGCTCTCGGGTTTGTCGATTTTGAGGAACACCTCGCATTTGACGGCACGGTCGATCATACGGTCCAGTTTCGAGACCTTCTCGTTGATGAATTGCTCCAGTTTCTCGTCAGCCGTAAATTTGGCTGTGTTGATGATTGTGTTCATATTGTCCTCCTTTTTTGGGTTGGTATGTTGTTGTTTTTTTTACTTCTTTCTTCCACGAGGGTGGGCCGTGCGGTAGACATCTTTCAGGTGCTCGCGTGTGACGTGGGTGTAGACCTCGGTTGTGGCCAGGTCGGCATGGCCGAGCAGCTCTTTGATGGCCATCAGGTCGCCTCCTTCGTCGAGTATGTGGGTGGCGAAGCTGTGGCGGAAGACGTGTGGCGACACGCGGTCGGCCGTGGTCAGGCCCGTCATGTAGCGCCGCACGATGGTGTACACCTGCGAGGGGTTCAGCTGTCCGCCCCGCTTGCCGGTGAAGAGCCATTCTGTCGGCTCCAATTCCTGATGCTTTAACGCGAGATAATCGGAAATATTGTGTGCCAGTTCGTTTTCTATCGGTACGAGTCGTTCTTTGTTGCGTTTGCCGAGCACTTTGACGGTGAGGCCCGAGAGGTCTACCGATGTCTCGCGCAGGCCGACGAGCTCGGAGCGGCGGATGCCCGTCTCGTAGAGTATGCGCAGGATCAGCGCGTCGCGACGGCCCCAGATGTCGTCGCCGCAAAGGCCGGCGTCGTAGAGGTGCTCCAGCTCGCTCTCTTTGTAGAAGACGGGCATGCGCTTGGGTCCGCGCGGTGCCGATACTTTGGCCATGAGGTCGACCTCGACGATGCCGCGGCGGCGCAGGTAGCGCAGCCAGCTGCTGACCGACGACAGGCGGCGCTTCACCGTGCCGGGTGCCTCGCTGCGGTCCATGTGTTCCATTTGCCACCCGCGTATGTCGCGCGAGGTGAGGTCGGCTATGTCCACCACGTCCATCTGCGCCACATAGTCGCGCAGGTCGTCCAGATCGGCAATGTAGTTGCCCACGGTGCCGGCCGCCATGCGCCGCTCGGTGGCGATATAGTCGCGAAACAGGTCTATGGCTTCCTGAATGTTCATCGGGTGCAAAGATACGAAAAAAATCACTACCATGCAAATTTTTAACTTTTGGGTTTGGCAGTCGGCGAGGGGTCATTTTGCAACAGGCGTCGTATCAGCATTTTATCCTTGCCTCGGAAGGCACCTCTTGCCTCGTTGTACGCTATATGTACGCTACTTGTACAGTACTTGTACGTTTATAAAGCGTACAAGTACTGTACATATACTGTACAAGTACTGTACAACGGCCGAACCGGTAGGCTACCGGATACGGGTGAAATGGGTAGGGTGGGGGGGACTTGCACTAACGCGCCACCAGCCGGTTGGAGGTCATGCGCTGCATATAGCTTTGGATCACGGCTTCGAGGCTGCGGGTCATCTGCGCTTCGAGATCGGGCATGGTGCCGAGCAGGTTGCTTTGCTGCAGGGGGTCGGCGGCGTAGTTGTAGAGGGCTGTGGGGCGCGAGCCGTCGAAGAGGAGCACGTAGTCGCCGAGGATGTACTGGTAGATGCCGCCCGCATAGTTGACGGCCCAGTCGTCGGCCGGGCGGCCGAGCAGGTCTTTGCCGAAGGCGATGTAGGGCGCCCGGATGCCCAGGAGCGAGAGCAGGGTGGGCATGATGTCTATCTGCTGGGCCACACCGGGCTGTATGCCGCGCGGCAGGGTGCCGCTGGGGTCGAAGATGAGTATCGGGGCGGAGAAGACGCCCAGCGAGGTGCGATATTCGTCGTGGGCGCTCATGTTGGTGTGGTCGGATGTCAGGACGAAGAGTGTGTTTTCGTACCATGGCTGGCGGCTGGCGGTCTGGAAAAAGCGGCGCAGTGCGTTGTCGGTGTAGCGGATGCATTTGTACATCGGCAGTGGCTGCTCTTCGGGATAGATGTCGCGGTATTGGTCGGGTATGTTGAAGGGATGGTGCGAGCTGGCGGTGAAAACGGCCGTCATGAAGGGCTCCGGCATGTCTGTCATGGTGAGTGCATAGAACTGCAGGAAGGGCTCGTCCCAGATGGCCCAGGTGCCGTCGAAGTCGGCTTCGGCGCCGAAGCGCGTGTCGGCGTCGTACTCTGTGCGGCCGTAGTAGCGCTGGAAGCCAGTGGTGCGTGCGAAGGCCTGGAAGCCCATCGAGCCGTTGTCGGCGCCGTGGAAGAAGGCTGTGCTGTAGCCCTCGGCCCCGAGGCTGGCGGCCAATCCGCCCACGTCGTTGAGCGACGAGGTGGTGAGGAAGAAGGGCTCGACAAACATCGGTATCGACGAGAGGATGGACGGCATGCCGTCGATGCTCTTGCGGCCGTTGGCGAAGGTGTGCTCCCAAGTGAGAGAGTGCGCAAGCAGCGAGTCGGCAAAGGGGGTGAATCCGCGATAGTTGCCGCCGTCGAGGGTGCGGTTGTAAAAGCCTATGTATTCACGTCCGAAACTTTCGACGATAAGCACCACGACGTTGCGTCCGTGCAGCGGGCCTACGCTGTCGGCGGCGGCATGCAGGGGCGTGTAGATGCTGTCGAGCTCGGCGTCGTCCATATACTGCGGGTCGGCGAAGGGCGTCTTGCCGGCAGTGCGTATCATGGAGAAAGGCGTGTTGAGCACGATGGCGGACTCGGTGGGGGTGTTGACGTATTGGTTGGCATTGCTGATGGTGATGGGGCGCACGGCCTTGGTGAAGCCGCCCCGCATGGCGCCGACGCTCAGTACTGCCATAATGATCAATGCAGCGGCTTGTACCACATAGTAGCGCCAGAGCGGACGCTGCGGGCTATACCGCGGTTTGACGTAGAGGAAATGCATCGTCAGCAGCAGCACCACGCCGAGAACGAGGAAATACCAGTGCCGACCGAGTTCGACAAAGAATATGCTGCCGAGGTTGCCCTCGTTTGAAAACTCGCTGAAGAACGTCCATGTGGTGCGGCGGCCTGTGTACTGCGAATAGACGGCGTCGGCCAGGTTGGCGCTGAGACCCACGGTGTTGACCACGAGGAAGAGCACCTTGCACATGGTGTGCCACCAGGGACGCTCTTTGACGTGGAGCGGCAACAGCATGAGGACAATCCATAGAGCATTGGTGTAGAAGATGGCCGACGAGTCGAAACGCAGACTGCCGCAAAGCACCTCGGCGGAGGATAGAGCATCCCACGTCGGGGCGAAGATATTCCAATTCTCCATGATATAGGCCCAACGGGTGATCATGTAGACCGCGTAGACGATGGCCAGGTTGGCCACGACGGCCACAATGTTGCTGAAAGGGGTGTTGCGGAGCTTCATGGCTTCAGAATTAGAAATAGATGAACGGCTGCAGGTCGGCGGTGACGAACTGATAGAGCACAAAGGCCGTCAGCACCACGACGATGGCCATGAGCCACAGCGGCATCTGCGCAAACCAGAGGCGGTAGCGCCGCTTGAAGCGCGAGGGCAGCCAGTGTATGGCCATGCCGATGGCAAAGAGGAGGAACGGCCCCCAATAGTGGCCGACAATCTGTGGTATTTGGGCGAGATTCCAATGGCTGCCGATCTGACCCACCATGAGCGAGGCGGTGAGCCACGCCACCTCGTTGGCTTCAGCCGGGTCGAGGTTGGAACCGCTGCGGAAGAAGAGTCGGGTGAAGGAGATGAAGACAAAGGTGAGCAGGGTGCTCCAGACCACCCAGAGGCGTTTGGTGCCGCGGGCCGGTTGCGGCAGCAGGTTCAGGACTGTGTAGCCGATGAGGCACACGAGGCTGATGAAATGCAGCATCGAAAGCAGAGGCGTCTGGAAGATGGCCTTCAGTATCAACAGCAGCAGCGTGGTCGCCACCAAGGTGGCGATATGCGTGATCCAGCCCTGTTTGTGCCACCACTTATACACCAGGATGCCGAGGCCGTTCAAGCCGCCCCATGTGATGAAGTTGAACGACGAACCATGCCACATGCCGCCAAGGAGCATAGTGTCCATATTGTTGACATTTGTGCCGAGAGTGCGGCGGTGTCCGGGACGGAAGAAATATAGGCCGACGATGACGAGTACGATGAGTCCGGCAGCAATGGCGAAGGCCACGCTGTGCAGACGGAAGGCCGCCACGGCGAGGATAAAGGCAAGAATGAAGTAGGAGAGGAAGCCCGACGTGCGGTTGCCGCCCAGCGGTATATAGAGATAGTCGCGCAGCCAGCGCGAGAGCGAGATATGCCAGCGGCGCCAGAAATCGGTGGGATTGGTGGCCTTGTAGGGCGAATTGAAGTTGAGCGGCAGGTAGAAACCCATCAGCATGGCCACACCGATGGCTATGTCGGTATAGCCCGAGAAGTCGGCATAGACCTGCAGCGAATAGAGCATCAGAGCCGAGAAGTTCTCAAATGGGGTGTAGAGCGAAGGGTTGTCGAAGATGCGGTCGACGAAATTGACAGCCAGGTAGTCGCTCAGTACCAGCTTTTTCACCAATCCGTTGACAATCCAGAACACCGCGATGCCGAACTGTCGCCGGCCGAGGAAGAAAGGCTTGTAGAGTTGCGGCACGAACTGGTCGGCACGCAGGATGGGCCCGGCCACAAGCTGTGGGAAGAAGGCTGTATAGAAACCAAAGTCTAACGGGTTGGAGACATGGGCTATCTTGCGCCGGTAGACATCGACAATGTAGCTTATGTTCTGGAATGTGAAGAACGATATGCCGACGGGCAGCAGGATGACGGCAGCATCGAAGCGGTCGGTGTTGAACACCGCATTGCCCCAGCGTGCCAGATGGTTCACCACGTGGATGTCGGTGCCGAAGGTGGCGTTATAGATGTCGGTGAAGAAGTAGGCATACTTGAAATAGCACAGCACGAGCAGGTTGATGGCGACACCGATGGCCATCTGCAGTTTTCGGCGTGGTTCGGAGGCGGTGTGGTCCATCCGGATGCCGAGAATCCAACCCAGCAAGGTGGAGAAGACAAGCAGCAGCACGAAAAGGCCGGAAGTCTTGTAGTAGAAGAGCAGGCTGACAAGGAAGAGGTACCCGTTGCGGATGACGCGGCGCGTCGGATCCATGCTGCCGTCGGCGCGTGTCTTGGGTTTGCGTCCGGCAATGAGGGTAAAGAAAAGGTAGACAATCAGGAAGAACACCCAGAAATGGATTTGGGTGAAGAGCAACGGGCTGGAGCTGTCGAAGCTGAAAAGTTGGCGGATATATGTCAGCAGGTCTTTCACTGTTTATCTTTGTAGGCTTTGTAGGCTTTGATGAGTGCGTTGTAGAACAGATTGCCGACGAGTTGATAGCCTGCAAGAGTGAAGTGTACGCGGTCGGTCTGTGCCAAATCCGCCTGCCTCCAAAGTTCCATAGAGCGTAGCCCGCCCATTACCTCGAACTGATCCCAGACGGCGCCGTCGGTGTCTTTGGCCAGGCGGTAGAACACCTGGCGCGCCAGCAGGCCGTTGGGGTTGACATTGTATTTGCGGCGGCCTACCTTGACGTAGCTGTCGTTGTTGGTTATGAAGATGAATGCACAGTCGGGGTTGACGATGCGTATTGAGTCCACCAGAGCGAGGTAATTGCGTCGGAAGGCGGCGGTGTCGAAGGTCACGGGCACTGCATCGTTGATGCCAATGCCGAAGACAACCACGTCGGGACGCAGGAGGCGCAGGTCGCGCACGAAGTTGCGGCAACGCAGATAGTCAGGTACCGAGGCCCCGTTGACACCGATAGAGTGGTAACTTATGCCAGGATGGTTGTTGCCAAGGTAGATACCGCTGACGGTGAACTGCTGCCCGCTGCGGCAGGGCAGCACCACGGTGAAGGTGTCTACTGTACGGCTAAGGTTGAAGATATAGCGGTCGGTGCGGTTGTCGATATACGACGGATATATCTCGCGTCCGCCGATGCGCAGGCGCGGCACCACGCCATGCTCCGAATGCCCGAGCAATACCACGCGCGAGGTGGCATAGCTAACCCGCGGCTCGTTCATCTGTATCTCAATCTCAGTCGGCTCGTCGGAGGCCGTCACCGCGATGCCGCAAAGACCGAGCGGCACCGGGTAGTCTTTATAGACATTGCGTGTGAGCTGCACCTTCTGAGGGCAGTGGACGCGATAGTCGGCAGGGTTGTTGCATTTGGCCGCCGCCGAATAAGGAAAAATCATGCCGCGCGGACCTACAAGGTTTGGATTTGCCATCAGCAGGTTGCATCGTACGGTGTTCGTCAGGCTTCCGGCCTGCACGTGCGAGGCCCCTATATGCACAATGTTCAGGTTGCCTTGTCGGCTTTTTTCCATCGTCCTCCATCGCTCGAAGAATCTCTTCATCTTGGCCGATGAAGTGTCGAAGTGCAGTGTGTTGGCGCGATAGTTGACAAACTTGTATTGCGGCAAATCCACGGCTTTGGGCTGGGCCGTGGCTGCAATGCCTGCAACAAGCACACACATGATGGTTGTTAAAAGTCTTTTCATCTGCGGCCTCCTTTCTTTCTGCGCCCTTTGCGCACTTTCGCTTTTTTCTTCACGCCCTGTGCTTTCTTCGCTTTCACCACGGGCTTTTGTGCCTCGTAGCGTTTTTCGAGCTGATAGAGCTTGTAGCTGTTGCTCAGGGCCTCTGAAAGGCGGTCGCCCATCAAGTCGGCACCTTTCTGCGAGAAGTGTATGTAATCTTTGCCAGCCAGGCCCTGCCGCGACCATATCGGCATGGTGTTCCAGCCGCCCATGGCATGGTAGATACTCCAGTAGGCTGCATCGTGTGCATTGGCTGTGGCAATCAGGCTGTCTATGAGCACAGGTATCATCGGATAAGTCTGCATCTCACCCTTTATGCGCTTGCTCATGTCCGACGGCCCGATGAAGAGTATTCTTGCTTTCGGACAGCAGCTGTGCAGGTGATCTATCTGCTTGCCGATGGAGCGGCAATATGTCGATATCTGGGCGGTATCTTTGAAATAAGGCACCGAGTTGCCACCGAACTGCATAATGATGAGGCCGATGTCCATGGTGGCATAGGATGATGTGAGCAGGTCTTTATTCACCAAGGTGAACTGTTGTCCGGAACATCCTCGCATTGGTATGTTGTCCACAGCCACACCGCCACTGTCCGAGTCGATGAGCACCGCGTACAAATCGGCGTTACCGCTGATTTGCATCTTGAAACCGTCGGTGATGGTGTCGGTCTGCCAGCTGATGATACCAACGCCGTGTTGGCTTGTTTTGTTGTTGTGGCGCTCTTTCTTGTTCTTCAGATTGGTGATTTCATAATTGAGGCCGCTGCGGTTGTTGCTGATTAATTGTATTCGGTTGAATTTCTTGGCCCGGTTGTCTACCCTGTTGGTGGTGGCTGCTTTGACCGTGACGGTGGCGTTCCCGCCTTCGAGACGGAAGCTCTGCATCATCGGTCCATAGTTGCCGTTGCTTTTCACTGCGAGGCTGTCTCCGAATGATGCAAGGTGTATCAGGTCGCCGTGGTTGCTCTGCTTGACTGTGGTTGTTGGTGTGATGGTGCGGAATGGCAGCATTCCGGGGCCACCACCGCCGAAGGTCTCCTGCAAGTTCGCCCTCAGACGCGAAGTCATGTGATCCATCTCGATTTGAGAATCGCCGTAGTGCAGCACCCTCACTGTCCGTTTCTGGATGCGAGCTTGTTCCATATTGGCCCACATGGAATCGAAATAATTGTGGTTGGGCAGCCAGAAGCGAAGGTCACCGCTGTCGACCAGTTTGGCGTAGTAGTCAACAGAATCCTTAAGTGTCATGACTGTCGGAACCGTTGTGGTATCGGTGGCAGCGGGCTCTTCTGCCACCTCCTCGCGCAGAAGCGAGTGCAATGTCGGATATCTCAAGTGAAGTTTCCCGATGCTGATGCCTTCTTCAGGGAAGATGAATGCCGCCAGGGAGAGTACAGCAATGACGGCGGCAACAAATAGTAGTATTTTTCGCGACTTCATTTCTTTTCCAATTTTTCAAGTCGATCGGCTATTTTCTCTATATTTCTTACAAGGACCTCCACTTTGCGTCGCTTGGATGCTTCCATGGCGGGGCTTCCGAATATCTGTATGTCTGATGGTACCGAATGTGTCACACCGCTTTGGGCTCCAATGGTCACTTTGTTGCCGACGGTGATGTGGCCAACCAGGCCGGCTTGGCCGGCTATGATGCACTCTTCTCCCACTTTGCAGCTTCCTGCGATGCCGACTTGCGATGCCATGGCCGTATTGCGTCCGACTACAACATTGTGTGCCACTTGGCAGAGGTTGTCGACTTTGACTCCTTGGCACAGGCGGGTAGATCCCATCGTGGCCCGGTCGATACATGTGTTGGCGCCGACCTCTACATTGTCTTCCAGCACTACGTTGCCAATCTGGTCGATTTTGTTCCACGAGCCGTCGCCGGTGGGCGCAAATCCGAAGCCGTCGGCGCCGATGACCGCTCCGGCATGGATAATGCAGTTGCAGCCTATCTCCACGCCTTCGTAGATTTTCACTCCGGCATATATGATGGTGCCGTCGCCGATGGTGCAGTTGTCTCCGATGACGGCGTTGGGGTATATCATCACGTTGTTGCCGATCTTGGTGTGCCGTCCGATGACGGCGTATTGTCCGATATAGCAGTGCTTGCCCACCTTGCTTCCGCGTCCTACGCTGCTCTTCCACGAGCGTCCGCGAGGCGGTTTGGTGCGTTCATTGAACGTGTGCAGCAGGATTGCTACAGCCATATAGGGGTTGTCGACGCGTATCAGCGTCGAACCGACCGGCTGTTCGGGCACGAAGTCTTTGCGCACGATGACTATCGATGCTTGTTGTTCGTAGATGTAGTGTGTGTATTTTGGATTGCCAAGGAAGGTGATACCTCCTTCGCAGCCTTCTTCTATTTTGCACGGTTTCCACACCTTGACGTTCTCGTCGCCTTCGATGGTGCCATGTACCTTGCGTGCCAGTTCTTTTGCTGTCAGTTGCATTGTCTATTCAGTCTTCAAATTCGATAATACCCCGTTGACGGATAATCTGCATGTTTTCCATACGCTGGTCGCTTGTGAAACCGTCGCCTATTGTCATCCGTTTCCCGTTTTTGGCCCGAACCGGATGGTCGGAGTAGATGCGGTCTTCCGAGGCGTTCCAGATGAGGTCTTGCAGGTATATTGTGTCGCCGTTGCGGAAGTCGATTACTACCACGCTGTCGGTGGCTTTCATGATGTCGCGGTCGTCGAACGACACGGCGTATCCAGCTTCTATGCTTGTCTTCACCATGCGTTCGTTGTCGTAGAAGCGCAGCTGGACGCGGCGTTTCGTCGAGCTGCGGTAGACGGTTTTGGGACGCGGCTTGTCGTACTTCTGTATAAGCGGAGCGTCAAGCTCTATCTGGAGCTTGGCGTACTCGCTGCGGCGCACGTGTGCGTCCCACATCTCTTGTATGGCTGAGTCTGTGCGGTCCTGAGGGAGCATGGCTTTGTCGTTATGACATGCCGCCGTCAGGACCGCCAGAGACATTGCCGTGGCTATCTGCCTGATGTCCACTTATCGGGTTCTTACGGTAGTGGTGACGCCGATCCATCCGGGGATGGTGAAACTCTTGCCGTTTTCAAGTCCGGCCATGAAGGCGTCGGTCTTGGTGGGATAGTGGGCGGCGTAGGTGCTGATGCTCTTGTTGCAGGCTTCTACGTTGGCCTCCGAGGGGTCGACGCTTTTGGCGCGGTTCAGGGCGTCGACGGCGGCCCAGTAGACGCTGCGTCCGCCGATGTTGTCCTCGCTGGCGCTCGAGGTGCTCGAAGCATAGAGCATGGCTATCATGCGGTAGGGGTCGCCTTTGGTGATGTCGGCTGCAGCGGCGTTGTTGAAGGCCGTGCGTGCGGCGCTGAAGCTCTTCAGGTTGTAGTAGGCTGTGCCGAGCAGCATATAGGCTTTGTATTTGTCCTTGTCGGCCAGGTCTTTCAGGGCATCGTTGATGTATTTGACGGCGTCTGAGTACTGCTTCTTTCTGTCGGAGATGCACATCTGGCCCATACGCAGGGCTGTGGTGGCGCTGGGCTCCAGGCGGTAGAGGTTCTCTGTGGCGCGGAAGAAGAGGTCTTCTTCGGTGCAACCCTTGCGCATCATGATGCCGGTGATTTTTTTCAGCAGTTCGACGTTCTCTGGGTCGGCCTCGAACTTTTTGCTGTAGATGTCGACGAGTTGGTCGCATGTGGCGTAGGGCGAGAAAGCGGCCTCGACGCCGGCTATGTAGCCGCGTATGGTGGCGGCCTTGACGCTGTCGGCGGCGTTCTTCTGCAGTTCGTCTTCCAGCAGGTCGCTGGCTATGTCGTAGTTGTCGACCACCAGGGTGGGTTCGGCATAGCCGGCGCGTACGTAGTTGATGGTGGCCTCCATGTATTTCACCAAGTAGGCGGCTTCAAGGTCGTCGCCACCGATTTTCACTGCCTCGGCATAGAGGGCGTAGTAGCGTTGCAGACCATCCTCTTTCAGTATCTCTTCCAGTTCGTTGGCTTTTTTGGCTGTGTATTTGGCTGCTTCGCCATAGGTGGCTATGCGTTTGTCGTACATGGCCATCAGCTCTTCGATATAGGCGTCGCGCTCTTCTTTAGTGGTGGCTTTTGCTATTTTGACTTTCATGATGTTGGCCCCGTTGATGTAGAGGTTTTTGCTCTGCTTGGGGCATTTGGCCACTATGGTCTGCCAGTATGGATAGGCCTCTTCCAGGTAGCGCACGTCTTTGCTGGCTTTGTACTGTTTCACGTTTTCTTGGTAGAGCGACACGGATTCGAGGGTTGCCTGCATTGTAGCGTCGTCGCAGCCCCAGTCGCGGGTTTGTGCTGCGGCGGGTGTTACGGCTGCCGCGAGCAGCATTCCAATCGTCAATGTTTTGAGTGTTTTCATTGCTATCGTGATTTTTTAGTTTTATCTCTTTTGGGTTTAGTACGTCTTTTGGGCGTTTTATTGCTTTTTAGTTGTATTTGCGTTTGGTGAACCAGCGCTCGCAGCTGCTGACGCCGATGCCCACGGTCATGCAGTCGCGGCGCAGTATGTCTATGTCGCCCATGCTGCTGTAGCCCACGCTGAGGGTGAGCAGCGAGCGGCCTTTGCGCATCGGCAGGCTTATGCCGGCACCGATGCCCCATGAGTCGAGTTTGTGGTCTGTGCCGTCGATGGTCAGCCGCATGGCGTTTTGTTCAATGTGCGCGCCGAGGCTCCAGCTGATGCGCCCCCAGTAGGAGGAGGCGTCCATGTCGCCTGTGCGCTCCAGGCCGAGCGCATATCGGCTTGTCGGCCCGTAGTCTATGGCGTTGGTGCCGAAGATGGCGTGGGCCGTGTCTTCGGTATATCGCATTCCGCTCCATGAAGCGAAGGTGGCGTCGAGCGAGAGCGTCCAGCATTTGTCGTATTGCAGGCTGAGGCCGACTCCCACGCTCTGCGGCTGCTCCAGACGGCTGCGGAACTCGGGCTCTTCGCCGCGGGCGGGGAAGATGGTGTCTATCAGGCTTTCGTCGCTGGTGGAGTAGGTGTAGATGAGGGCCATGTCGCCGACGGTGAGGTCCATATACGGCTTGTAGGTGAGGCCGGCACCGAGCGTCAGTTTTTCGCCGAGCTCCTGCCACATCTGCACACCGAAGTCGAGCACCACGTTGCTCACCTTGGTGCGTTTGTAGCGGCGCGAGTTGATGTAGTAGGTCGAGTCGTTGCCCATGAAGCGGTAGCTTATGGCGCGTTCTACACGGCCTGTGAGGTAGCTCACGTTGAATCCGGCCTGCAGGCGGGTGCTTTTGCCCGCCGGTATGTTGAATGCCGACCCTACGAAGACCTGGCTTGCGCCGCCCGTCCCGTCGTAGATGGTTTTCATTGTGCCGTAGCCGTCGCCCCGCTGCACCGACACCGACGAGTAGTCCATCGAGCTGTAGGGCATCAGTCCGGCTCCCACTTTCCACCAGCTGGTGACGGGCATGCCGATGGTCAGGTAGCCGATGTTGCCGTCGGCGTCGGTGGCGCTTTGGCTGCCGCTGCTCAGGCGGCTGGTCTGTATGTTCAGCCCCATGTCGAATACGAAGCTCTGGCTTTCGATGGAGGCGTAGGAGGCTGGGTTGAAGGGGTTGATGTAGTTGTTGCCGGCCCGGGTGATGATGGCGCCAGAGCGTTGTGCCACGGGCATCGTGTAGGGCAGGTCGCTCAGGCCGATGCCGAATTGCGAGAAGGGCATGTTGAAGCCGTTCTGTGCCTCTGCCGTCCCCGCAAGGCTCATGATGCCCACGAGGCCCGCCAGGAAGGCTCTCCTGACCAATGGCAGCGTTATGTCTTTGTGTTTACTCATAGTCTTGTGCGAAAAGCAGTATCTCGTTCATTCCAATCATTGTAAGCCGTGGCTGCAGTTCCCATCCGGCGCTTGTCGCGAGGTGGTGTGCGTCGCCTCCGGTGAGCATCACGCGGAGCGACTTGCAGCGTTCGCGGTATAGGGCTACATAGCCGGCCAGCGCCAGCATTGTGGCGCCCAGCGTGCCGGCCAGGATGCTCTCTTCGGTCGAGCGGCCCAGTACCGGCGCGTGGTCGACGCCGTCGAGCGTCACCAGCGGCAGGCGTGCTGTCTGCTCATGCAGGGCGCGCAGCTGCATGCCGAGGCCCGGCATGATGGCTCCGCCATGGTAGACGCCGTCGGCACCGACGAAATCGACGGTGATGCATGTGCCGGCATCGACCACCACCGACGCTTCGCCGGGGTGCAGACTCCAAGCTCCGCAGGCTGCCGCTATGCGGTCGGGACCAAGGCTTTGCGGTGTCTTGTAGTCGAGCCGCAGGGGCATGGGGGTGTCAGAGTGCAGTGCCGTCAACTGCGGGTTGAGGCTTGCAATCCGCCCGATCTCTTTCTCCGCCTCGCCGCTGGCACACACCATCACTCGTCCGGCTCCGGCCACAAGTGCGTCGCCGGGCATACCGGTGGCGTGGTCGACAAGTGTCCTGCCTTCGAAGGCGGCCCACTTCGCAGCCGTGTTTCCTATGTCGATTGTCAGGTTCATAGCCTCATTCAGTCCGTTTCTTCCCGTTGTGTAAATTCATGGCGCGGTCGGGGCCTTGTGTGGCGAAGCATCGTATGGTCTCGCAGGCTTCGTCGACGACGGGTTCCAGCGCCGCACGCTCCTCGTCGGTGAACTGTCCGAGCACATAGTCAATCTGGTGGCCGCGGCCGAAGTTGCTTCCGACCCCGATGCGCAGGCGGCAGTAAGCCTGGGTGCCGAGTGCGGCCTCGATGTCGCCCAGCCCGTTGTGGCCGCCGCCGCTGCCTTGCTTCTTCATGCGCATTGTGCCCACCTCGAGGGCTATGTCGTCGCTGACGACAAGTAGGTTCTCCAGCTCGATTTTCTCGGCTTGGAGCCAATATTTCACGGCCTTGCCGCTGAGGTTCATATAGGTGGTGGGCTTGATGAGCACCAGTGTGCGTCCTTTGTGGCGCACCTCGGTGCGGTAGGCGTGGCGCTCGAGGCTCCATCGGGCGTCGGCGGCTTTGGCCAGCGCGTCGACCACCATGAAGCCCGCATTGTGGCGCGTGCCTTCGTATTCGGCACCCACATTGCCCAGTCCCACTATGAGATATTTGCTCACCGGTTCTTCTTTATGTTTGCTGCAATCCTTTCTCTTGCAGAGAGATATAAGCCATTTTGGCAGTTTCATTCCGTCGATAATAAAGTGCAAAGATACGATTATTTTTACATAGTCGAGCGTTAAATTTCTTTAAATGGCCAAAAATGGCCCCAAAGACCCTGTTTTTAGTTAAATTTGCTTATCGTATTCCTGTCCGGGAGCGCATATCAACGATACATCAACGATATATCAACGATATTTCGACGATTGCAATCGTCGAAATATCGTTGATATATCGTTGATGTATCGTTGATATGCGCTCCCGGTGCCCTTTCGGATGCACTCATCGGCTTGCAAGGTGCCGAATTTGTCCGGAATTTGCTGTGTTTATGCTCTTTTTGCCGGTGCTCCGAGGTTGCAGCAGAAAAAAATGTTTGTCCGAATGGTTTTGATTGACAGCCTGTTGCGGAGGCGGTTCCGGTCTCGGTGAAATTTTTTTTGCCGGTTTGGAAATTGTTTGTAACTTTGCATCGCAAAGCACTTCGGAAATTATGGAAAACAGAGACGCTTTAAAAGACATAAAGGACATACGCGCGATGATGGAGCGCAGCTCGCGCTTCACCGCCATTAATGGTTGGGGCGTCGCTGCCGTCGGCGTCATGGCCATCGCGGCAGCATGGGTCGCCGCGTCGCTCTTCGGGCAGGAGGGCGCCGGATGGCTCTCCACTCTCTACGGCAATACGTCGATGCTTATGGCCTACAAGACGCGGGTGGCTGTCGTCGGCTCGCTGCTGCTGGTCGCTGTCTGCGGCAGCACGGTGTTCCTCTCTTCGATGGCTCAGGCCCGGCGGCGCGGCTTGACCTTCGCCTTCGACGCTACGATGCGCCGCCTGGTGCTCAATTTCAGTGTGCCGCTGCTCGCCGGAGGCATCCTCTGCCTGGCGCTTGTGCTGCAGGGCCACTACGGACTGACGTCGTCGATCATGCTCATCTTCTATGGCCTGGCCCTCATCAACGGCCATCATTTCTCGCAGCCTGTCCTCGGTGTGCTGGGCTATGCCGAGCTGGCTCTTGGGTTGGCCGACTGCTTCGTGGCCACCCATGCGCTGCTTTTCTGGGGTGTCGGGTTCGGCCTTCTGCACATCCTTTTAGGCCTCTACCTTATAGTTAAAGACCGCCGCTCATGAAGGTGTCGCTCATAGGGTTGAACAAGGCTTTCGAAAGCCGCGCACGCCTCGGCATAATGTCGGTGCTGATGGTCAACGACACCGTCGACTTCGCCACCATGAAACAGTGGCTCGAGCTGACTGACGGCAACCTTGCCAGCCACGCTCGCGCTCTCGAGGAGCTTGGCTATATTGCCAGCGAGAAGCGCTTCGTCGGCCGCAAGCCGAACACGACGTATCGCGCCACACTCAAGGGTCGCGAGGCTTTCCGCGAACACCTCGCCGCCCTCGAACAGTTTGTCAAGGAGGCCAAGTGATTATTTTTTTGAATTTATACTTTGAAACACAAAGTACTCTGATTAATTTAAAATAGAAAACATCATGGAAAACAACATTCAAGAAAACAGCGCCGCACGCCGCGGCCGCAACGGAGTGAAACTTTTGGTTATCTGCGGACTCTGCATCCTGCTGCTGATTCCGTGGCTCTTTATCCGCGACATGATTGCCGAGCGCGGCAACACCGAGTCGGCTGCCGAACAGGAGGTCTACGACAAGTGGGGCGGTCCGCAGCTGGTGACAGGCCCTTGCATCAAAGTCTATACCGACACGAGCGAGACCTCGTATTCTCTGATGCCCGAGGTGCTCGACATTACGGCCGAGGCCACGACGCGCACCCTCAGTCGCGGCATCTACGACTTCACCGTCTACGATGCCGACGTGATGCTGCGCGGCAGCTTTGCCTTGCCGCCTACCCTCAGCGAGGCTCAGCGCCAACGGCTGGCACGCAACGTCTGGCGTATGTCTGTGGACCTCAGCTCGCTGAAGGGCTTGACCGACAACCCGACGGTCAGGGTCGGTGGCCACGAGGTGCCGACGGCGGCGCTGACCTTCGAAGGCTCGCGCCTGCTGTGGACGGTCGACGTGCAGCCGCTGCTCGCCGGCGGCACCATCGAATATGAGATACATCTGCCGCTGCGTGGAGCCAACAGCCTTGATTTCACCCCAATGGGCAACACCACGACGGTGCGGATGCATTCCGACTGCGCCACTCCGTCGTTCGGCGGCAGCTTCCTGCCGACCGAGCGCGACGTGCGCAGCGACGGCTTCGATGCCGAATGGCGCGTACTGGCTATCAACCGCAGCTTTCCGCAGGTGCTGTCGAAGGACAGCTGGCACATGGTCGACGACAACACCGTCGGCGTCGAGCTGCGCCGTCCGGTGGAGCAGTATCAGCAGAACGAACGGGCCGTGAAGTATGCCTTCCTCATCGTGCTGCTTACCTTCGCCGTGGTCTTCTTCGTCGAGGTGCGGCGCGATCAACCGATTCACCCTGTGCAATATATGCTTATCGGCATAGCCGTAATGCTGTTCTACACGTTGTTGCTTTCTTTCTCCGAGCATCTGTCGTTCCTCGTGGCCTACCTCATTGCGTCGGCGATGACGGCAACGATGCTGGGCTGCTATCTGGGCTCTATAATGAAGACGTGGCGCGTGGGCATGCTGATAGGAGGCATGCTGGCTGTGCTGTATGCCTTCATCTATGTGCTGCTTCAGATTGAGAGCTATGCCCTGCTGGTGGGCAGCGTCGGTCTGTTTGCGGTGCTGGCTGTGGCCATGGCGGCATCGCGAAAGATAAACTGGTACCGTTGACGTCCTTATCGCTCTTTGCGCCGATAGGCGCGGCAGATATAGGTGGCCGACCGGCGGTCGAAGTCGATTGCCACGATGTAGCGCTCGTAGATGCGGGCCAACATCCAGTCGGCCACCTTCTCTTCGTCGGTGCTGGCGAAGGTTACGGTGTCGGTATATATCGCGCTGTCGGCATTGTGAAGCGTGTCGCCGTCCAGGAGGAGGTGCCCGTCGAGACGTGCGCGCTCAAGCAGAAGCATCATGGCTGCGGCACCGTTGCCAGCTTTCGGCGCAGGCCATTCGGTGTTGGCATCGGATTTTCGAGGTTCGTGGCTCCGCGCCGGAGCGTCAATGCTGCCGTTGCCGTAATCGAGGTCGAAGCCCCCCTTGTTGTCGAGTTGGCCTATGGTGTAGCCGCCTGGATTCACGCCGTGGTCGGAAACGTAGACCGGCACGAGCATCATCTCGTAGCAGCCGCTCAATATCAAGCAGGCCGCCGAGGCTATGAATGGTATAAAGAATTTGTGTTTCATTTGGAGATGAGATTGAGGTGGTAGTTGACGATGGCTTTGAGCTGTCGCCCGTCGGCAGGCTCTATGATGCAGAGCGCCCGCTTGCCGGGCATGCAGAAGATGTACCGGTTGCCGTGGTCTTGCCATGCAAGGAGACGCCTGTCGGCGTCAATCGGCTCGTCGGCAGGTTCCTGTATGCCGAATTCCTGTTGCATCCAGCTCCATCCGGCGCTGTCGTGTGCCTCGATGGTGACGACATCGACCTTCAAGCTGTCGTCAAGGACAAAGTCGCGCACCAGCCCTACACGCACGTCTGTGCGCTGGCTGTAGATGCCGTAGAGGCTGTCGGTCGGAGGCTTGGCGGGCCAGAGGCGCCACACCGTGACGGCACCCAGCATCACGACGAGTATCGTCAGTGTTATTATCCAAAGTCGTTTCATGGCTGTTTCAGTATCTCGTTGGCACATGCCGCGACGGCGTCCGTGCCGTCGGGTTCGTTGCACACCACCGGCGGCAATTCGCGCGGCGGCAGTATGGCGGCATAGGCGGCCGGAGCTGTCAGGAGCAGGATCGCGCAGGCAGCACGGCTCACTCGGCGTCGCATGGTGCACCATGCATCGAGGCCTTCGGCCATCTGGGCCGACAGGGTTTCGATGTGGCGACGGTCGGCGGCACGCCGCCGCGCCGCCTCGGCTTCAATCTTTTGTATTACTTCTTCTTCTGTCATAGTTCTTTCCTCATCTTTTGTATTATCCTGTATCGCGTCTGGCTCACGCTCGCTGGCTTGATGTCCAGTTCTTCGGCTATCTCGGCTATACTGTAGCCGTCGAGTATGCGTTGCAGCACGTGATGTTCGCCCTCGGTCAGGCCGGCAGCCATGTCTTCCAGTTCGCTGCGCAGGTCGCTCTCGTCGGATGCCAGATGGATGGCGTCATCCAGCGGCACCAGCGTGGGACGCAGACGGCGGTCGATATGCGAGAAGACGCTGCGGCACTGCAGCCTTACCCATGCCCTCTCCTGAAATTCGTTGGCGTCGGGACGCAGCCTGTTGCGTCGACGCCATAGTGTGAGCAACACTTCCTGTATCAGGTCGGCGCAGACTGTCGCATCGCCCGATGCATGCCACCAGCACATGGCTCGTATCAGCCTCTGGTGGCGCAGCATCAGACAATCGAAGTCGTCATATCGGGTCCCCTTGTCTGTCATCGACTTGTGTCTGCAACCTTTATATTATACTATTAACCGCCCCACGGCAAAATCTCTACAGCCAATGGGGCGGTTATGACTAAAAAATGTTCCGGGTTGAGTTATTTCTCGCGAATCACATCGCCATGGTCGCGCACTATCATGCGGTACCATTCGGGACGGTAGGCGGGTTGGTTGGGCATGGCGGACATGCCGGTCGAGGTGCGCTCGAACTTGCCGTCTTTCTCTTTCTTGACGTTGCCGTCCATGTATTTGACCAGGAGGTATTTGTCGAGGTCGTTCCACTCTTTCATCATGCGGGCGGCCTGACGGCCGGAGAAGTCGTTCAGCTGGCGGGTCAGGGCCTCGCCTTCGCTCTTGGCGGCGCGGGCGTCGAACTTCTGCACGTCGCTGATATAGGTCTTCTCCAGATTGGCCTGCACCTTCTGAAGGTCGACAATCATGTCGCTGTAGCGGCTGTAGACGAAGTTGGTCACGCGGTTGAAGAGCCAGAAGGCCGAAGTCTCGCTGTAGGT
>JAFVWV010000086.1 GCA_017501495.1 Bacteroidales bacterium
ATACCGTGCAGGGCGAGCTAATGAACTATCGCGCTCTGGACGACATCCTCTATCGCATGGTCGACGAGCTGGGTCTGCAGCCCGACGGACAAGCCCAAAAGACCGCCGCCGAAGTGCAGCAGGTGAAAGCCACTGAGAAGAAGAAGGCCACTGAGAAGAAAGCCACCGCCAAGCAGCCCACAGAATCGCCAGTATACGTCTACGTTGAGAAAGGCAGCAAGCAGGGCTACGACCTCATCGCCGGATTCTACCTCAACAAGGCCACCGCAGCCAAACAGACAGCACGCCTGCACGAGATGGGATGCGATGCCTACATCATTGAATTCAACGACCTCTACTACGTCAGCATGGGCAGCGCAAGCAGCCAGACATCAGCCGATGCACTGCTCAAACACATCAAGAGCTGGTACGACGGCGACGTGGTAATCAAGAAATGGTAAACTGAACGATGGGTCACCACAAACTGCAACGGTTCGCCGAGAACCTGACATTCCCCAACCTGTTCCAGGTAGGCTTCGAGCAACTGGAACAGGAAGGGTTTGCCCTTAAGGGACACTGGCAGGAGCATTTCGGCAACAGCAACCCCATCACGCTGGAATTGGGCTGCGGCAAAGGAGACTACACGCTGGCCCTGGCCCGTATACACCCGGAACGCAACTATATCGGAGTCGACATAAAAGGAGCCCGTCTGTGGCGCGGCGCCAAGACCGCCGTAGAGGAGCCGCTGCGCAACGTGGCATTCATACGCACACGCATCGAACTGATAGACCGATTCTTCTCACAAGGCGAGGTGAGCGAGATATGGATCACCTTCTGCGACCCGCAACTGAAAAAACCGAACAAGCGCCTCACAGCACCACGCTTCCTCGACACCTATGGAAGATTCCTTGCACCTAATAGCGTGATGCACCTGAAGACCGACAGCCAGGAACTGTACGACTACACGCTCAACGAAGTGCTGCCGACACGCAATGCCAATGTTTTGGCAAACACCAGCGACCTCTACCACAGCGCCTACGTCGGAGAAGCCAAACTGACGCAGACATTCTACGAAAAGATGTTTCTCGCCGAAGGCAAACCCATCACTTATATACAGTGGATAAACAATTAACAAAAAAATAACAACTAAATAAACAACGTATTATGTCAGGACACAACAAATGGTCTAAAATCAAGAGAGCCAAAGGCGCAGCCGATGCCAAGCGCTCAAAACAGTGGAGCAACATTCTCAAACAGGTGGCAATCGCCGTCCGCGAAGGCGGTCCCGACCCGGACAGCAACCCCCGTCTGCGTCTGCTCGTTCAGAATGCCCGCGGCTGCAACATGCCCAAGGACACACTGCAACGCACCATCAACAAAGCCAATGACAAGGATGCAGCCCAGATGATGGAGCTCACCTTCGAATGCCATGTCAACCACGGCATCGCCCTCTTCATCGAGGCCCTCTCGGACAACAACAACCGCACCGTTGCCAACGTCAAGAGCATCATGAACAAGAACGGCGGCACCCTCGAGACCAATGGCAGTCTGGCGTTCCTGTTCACCCGCAAGGGTGTCTTTGTCGTGCCCCGCAAACCCGAAATGGATGTCGAAGAACTTGAGATGGAACTCATCGACGGAGGTTTGGAAGAGATGGAGGTAGATGACGAGTACCTGACCCTCTACACCGCATACGAGGACTTCGGCAACATGGTGAAGATGCTCGAGGAAAAAGGCATCGAGGTAGAGAGCGCCGAATTGCAGCGTATCCCCAACACCCTTCGTCAGGTCGATACCGAAACAATCCGCAAAGTCATGAAGATTATCGGTATCCTCGAGGAAGACGAAGATGTTACCAACGTCTACCACGACATGGAAATCCCCGACGATTTCGAAGAAGAATAATCTTGAGTTAATAGTTGACAGTGGGTAGTGTGTAGCACATGACCAATGCTACACACTACCCACTCCCAACTACACACTTAGAAATAAATGAAATTATTTCTCGTTCCGACACCTGTAGGGAACCTCGGCGACATGACATACCGTGGCGTAGAGGTTCTCAAGTCTGTCGACCTCATCTTGGCCGAAGACACACGTACATCGCGTGTGTTGCTACAGCATTATGGCATCGACACGCCGTTGCAGAGCTACCACATCTTCAACGAGCATCAGACGGTGGCCGGGCTGGTGGAGCGGCTGCAGAGCGGCACCACCATCGCCGTGGTGACAGATGCCGGCACACCCGGCATCAGCGACCCTGGGTTCCTGCTGGTGCGCGAAGCCATCAAAGCAGGTGTTGATGTGGAATGTCTGCCCGGAGCGACGGCATTCGTGCCGGCGCTTATCGACAGTGGACTTCCTTGCGACAGGTTTGTCTTTCTCGGCTTCCTGCCACACAAGAAAGGCCGGCAGACGGCCATCAAGGCGCTGGCCGACGAGGAGCGCACGATGGTGGTGTACGAAAGCCCCTACCGGCTGGTGAAACTGCTCGAGGAGCTGCGTGAAGTGCTCGGCGAAGAGCGTCAGGTGTCGGTAAGCCGTGAAATCAGCAAGCTGCATGCCGAGACCGTGCGAGGTTCTGTCGGCGAGGTGCTCGCACATTTTGGCACAAAGGATGTCAAGGGCGAGATTGTAGTAATCATTTCAGGTAAAGAATAATGCCTATCGAAGTGTTCATCTTCAGGTTAGCCAGCGCGCTTGTCGCTGGCATGGCCATTGGGGTGCAACGAGAGTTGCGCCAGCATCAGGCAGGCCTCACTACCAACGCACTTGTGTCTGTGGGAGCCTGCATATTCATTCTTATAAGCGAAAGCGTCATTATGGGTGCCATAGCCAAAGGCGGCCCCGTGAACAACGACAACCTGCGAGTGCTGAGTCAGGTGGTCACCGGCATCGGCTTCCTCGGTGCCGGCGTCATCATGAAGAACGGCCTGACCATCCACGGCCTTACTTCGGCGGCCACCATCTGGTGCTCGGCCGCAGTGGGCTGTCTGTGCGGCTACGGCATGTGGCGCGAGGGCCTCATTGCCGTCGCCGTCATTCTCCTTATCAATTGGGGACTCAAGAGCATTGAAATCTACTTCAAAAAGAAACTCGGCAAGGACGACGAATAGAAACACAAAAAAACACTATTATGAAAAAAGCAATACGCAGTCTTATTTTAGCGGCATTGGTATCCATACCGGTTATTGCATTGTCGCAGAGCGAAAGCTATACTGTAGCAGATGGCTATGCCACAAACTGGCGCGTACCAATGTGTGGCTCTAATGCTTCGATGGAGCAACACGTACAGATCATCTACGACGAATCCGTAGTGGGTCTGCTCAGCGGCAACGAGATTACCGGTCTCACATTCTATGTAAGCAGCGGTTTCAGCGATGTGGGCGACGCCGTGATTACCCTCGGTACCACCACCGCCGGCAACATGAACAACGACCAGTGGGTCAGCATGAGCAACACTGTGGTTGTATATTCTGGCGAGATGGAACAGGCCTACTCGCAGATGACCGTCACTTTCACACAGCCTTACACTTATAGCGGAGGCAACCTTGTTGTCGACATCAACTACGATTGGGCGTGCTGCACCAGTGCTTCGGTAGCGTGGCTTGGTGTCAACACCACCGACAAAGTATCGGCTTTCGACGCATATTATGAAGGTGCGCCGCAATACACATACACCTTTCTGCCGAAAACAACCTTCACCTATTCGGCCAGCTCGTGCCTGCCAGCCAACAACTTTGCGGTAGCTTCGCTCGACACCGCCGCCGTCAGTCTCAGCTGGATTTCATCGCCCACAGCTGTGAGCTATAATGTCACCATTGGCGACAGCACCTACAACACCACAGAGACCACTCTCTCTGTCGAGGGGCTGACGCCTGGCACTCTCTACAGCGCAAGCCTCCAAGCCGTTTGTGAAGATGAAGCCTTAAGCCAGGCCCGTTCTGTCAGCTTCCGCACCCCGCTGGCACCGGTCGCCGTACCTTATACCACAGGCTTTGAGCCCGACGACGACAACGCGATGTGGCAGATGCTCAACGGAGCTTCGGCATGGGTCATGAGCAATGCCATCAGCAGCACCGGCAGCCAAGCCCTCTACACCTCGGGCGACAACGGCGTCAACGTGGGTTGCCAGCCCAGCGATGGCGAGTCCTACTCCTTTGCCGTCCGCTCCATTTATATCGAGAGCGCAGGACAGTATCGCCTCGACTACAACTGGCGCCCCAACACGACGGTCGTCTACGACTATGGTCGAGCCTATATCGCTCCAGTAGGTGCTTCGATTGAAGCCAACGTGCAACCTGGCGGCAATTTGGCTGGAAACTACACCCCTGACGGCTGGGTAAACGCCGGCCGCACACCTATGACTTACGCGTACAATGAGTCTGGCTGGTTGAGCGACAGTTGCATTTTCAACATCAACAGTTCAGACACCATCATCAACCTCGTCTTTCTTTGGTATAATGGCTCTAATTCTAACCCCAGCAACGGTATGGCCATCGACAATGTGAGTCTGGTCAAGCTGCCGTGCGCCACCATCACAGGTCTCACCCTCGACACCACCACGGCCAACAGCGCCACGTTCCATTGGGAGAACACCCACTACACTTATGAACTCGAAGCCCGCCTGGGCGACAGTGTCTGCGCCAGCATCACCCTGCACGGCGAGACCACCGGCACGCTCACCGGCCTCAACATAGACAACAATTACGAGGTCTACCTGCGCGGTGTATGCGACGGCGAAGAGGATGGCTACACCGCTTGGTACGGTCCTGTCATAGCCCACATCGGCTATTGCGAGCCTTCGCCCATGCGCGTCGACGGCCAGGGCATCATCGAGGTGACCTACGGCAGCCGCATGAGCGTCAACAACACGCAGCATCCGACCGAGGCGCCTTTCTACGGCGACTACCACACCATGGTTGGCGTGGCCTCGCCGGGCGACACACTGCAGGTGGACATCACCTATAGCACCACCTTCGGCAGCGTCTACACCTACGGCACCATCATCTGGGTCGACTGGAACCGCGACCTCGAGTTCAGCCCCTTCGAAGTGATGTATGTGGGCGAGAGCGACACCACCGACCCGAGCGTGCTGCACGCTTCGTTCAATATCCCCACCAGTGCCCCCACAGGCCTCTACCGCATGCGCATCGCCGGTGCCTCGACAGGCTTCGACAATTATATCACCTCCATCAGCGCCGCCGCCGGTGCCGATCCCTGCTTCAGCTTCAACTGGGCTGTGGCTCACGACTACTCGCTGCGCATCGCCATGCCCTCGTCCTGTCCGAATGCGGACAGCGCCTGGGTTGTAGAAACCACGGCCACCACCGCCACCATAGCGTGGACACCCGTGGCCGACAGCGGAGCCACCTACACCATCATCCTTGGCAGCGACACCGTGGCCACCGGCCTGACCGATACCGAATACACTGTCGACAATCTGCACGGCAACACGCATTATACCTTCATCGTCGCCACCGACTGCGCCGACAGCACCTTCTCATTCGGCACTTACGTGCAGGCATTGACCGACTGCGGCATCGTCGACGAGCTGCCGTGGAGCGAAGACTTCACCTCGCCCGACGCCCTCCGCTGCTGGACGATGCACGACCTCGACGGCGTCTTCACATCCAACTGGTACCGCAGTTCGCTTGGCGAGGTGCGCTCCAACTTCTGCGACAACGGTCCGGCCAACGCATGGCTCGTCACACCGGCTCTGGCTTTGCCCGAGGGCGACGGCAATGTGACTCTGAGTTGGGACGCTTACGGCCAGACCTCGGTGAACACACTCAGCGGCGAGGTGCACACCGCCCACATGACGGTGCTTCTCTCTACCACCGGCAACGCTCCGTCCGATTTCACCGATACCCTTGCCTTCGCCGACCTGCCGCTCACCCAGAGCCACTACTCTGTGGCTCTCGACGCCTACGCCGGCGACACGGTCTGCATTGCCTTTGTCCACGACAGTTACTTCGACCAAGGCCCCGTGGTTGACAATGTGTCTGTTGCAGGTGGCAGTGTCTGCGCTGCTCCTACAACGCTGCGCGTCACCGAGGCCACAACCAACTCGATCTCCATTGCTTACAATGCAATGCCTGAAACCTACTATGCCCTTGTGCTCAGCACCGGCGACACGGTGGTCGACTCAGTGGGCGTCAGCACCGGCACCTATACATTCGTCAACCTGGCCCCCGCCACAGCCTACACCGTACAGGTCTATACCGAATGCGGCGAGACGCTGCTTCCGGCCACGCCCATCACCGCCCTGACAGCCATGCCTGTCGAAGAATTGCCCTACAGCACCGGCTTCGACAGCGTGACGGCTGGTGAATGGACCACTGCTCGCGGCACCTACGGCTGGTTCGTCGGCTCCGACACTGCCGCCGCCGGCACCCATTCGCTCTACATCAGCGCCGACAGCGGAGCCACACGCGGCTACACCGTCGGAGCCATGCCGAGCAACTACGCCTACAAGACCTTCCATGTCCCGGCCGGCCAATACATCGTCAGCTACGACTGGTTGGGCGAAGGCTCTATGCGCACGGCCTACATGCGCGTCTTCCTGGCTCCGGCCGGAGCCCTGCTGGCCGACGGACTCTCGGTGGGCATCGGCGAGACGGTGACCCCCGCCGGGTGGCTCGACCTCTCCGACGGACCGCTCTACGGCTCGACCGAGTGGCAGTCTGTCTACCGCACCTTCGGCATCGAGGCTGAAGGCGACTATAGCCTCGTCTTCTACTGGGTCAACGGCGCCAGCGGCACCGCCACCACCGCCGCCG
>JAFVWV010000087.1 GCA_017501495.1 Bacteroidales bacterium
CCGCCGTAGCCGCCCATGGGATGGCCTTTGAAGTGGTTGAGGGCAATCAGGAAGTCGTAGTTGTCAATGTGGCTGCCAACGATGTCGTACTTCAGGTGGGTGCTGTCCTTGACGGGGATGCGTATCTCGCCCTCTTCGTCCATGATGTCGACCTTGAACATCGGTGTGAAGCCGTGGCGCTCGATGATTTTCCAGTGGTTGGCCGAGGTGGTGCGCTCGTCCTGCTTGTCCTCGGGGGCGTTGCCGTAGGCGGTGTTGCACTCCACGATGGTGCCGTCGACGGCCTCCACGAGGTTCTTGATGAGCTCGGGTTTCAGGTAGTTGGGGTTGCTGCCCTCGCCGGTGGAGATCTTGACGGCCACGCGGCCTTCGGCCTTCACGCCCAGGGCTTCGTAGATTTTGACGAGGGCCTCGGGGCTGATGTCGCGGGTCATGTAGACGGCAGCGCCTTCCTGTACGGGGTCCTGGGCCTCGGCGGGCTGGTTGTTGCTGTTCTGTTTGCAGCCGACCATCATCATCGCGGCAGCCGCCATAAGCATAAGTGCTCTCTTCATGTTTCTTCGGTTTATTTGTTAGTTATGTTTGATCGTTTCTGTGGCCAATATGATGGTTGACAGTGCTTTGTCGTTGCTCGGCACGCCATCTTGGTTCTGCAAAGATACAACATTTTTCAAAAACTCGATGCGGATATTTTATCATGTTTTTCCACGGCCGAGACCGGACGGAAGGACCCTTTATCCGATAATATTTTATCTGTGCTTTTCCGCCCCGCAAAATGACTTCTGGCCTGCCTTTGTCACTTTCTGCTTGTCGCAACTGCCATAAAATCAGTATCCGATAGTGCACCGGTAGTGCATATCAACGATACATCAACGATATATCAACGATATTTCAACGATTGCAATCGTCGAAATATCGTTGATATATCGTTGATGTATCGTTGATATGCACTACCGGACAGCGTTCGGGAGGGTGTTTGACGGCTGGAAATGATGGGTATATTTTTATCGAATGCAGGCCTTTTGTGCCGTGGAGCACTTCGGCTGCCGTCCCTGCGGTGTCCGCCGCCCGCCCCGGGAAAAAATATTTTGTCCGTGTGGCTTTTTATTGCTATCTTTGCCGACGCGAAAACAACGTAAAATATTTGTATAGAATGAAAAAATTGACACTCCTACTGACTCTTGCGGCGCTCGTGGTGGCGTCGTGCGGAAAAGAAAATGTCGAACCCGTACAGGTCCCCGAGGGGCCGTTGACGTTGAACTGCCAGAAGCCCGCCTACCTCCAGGCAGGCGATACCATAGCGCTCATTTCGCCCTCCTACTACACGGCGATGGAGAACGTCGAGGCCACGGCCGACCTGCTGCGGTCGTGGGGCTTCGTGCCCGTCATCGGCCCCAATGTGGGCAAGGTGGTCGACGGCAAGTATGCCGGCACCGTGGCCGAGCGCGTCAGCGACCTGCTCTGGGCCTTCGGCGACCCGAGCATCAAGGCCGTCATCTGCAACCGCGGCGGCTACGGCACCATACAGCTCATCGACCAGATACCGCTCTCGGCCCTCGCGGCTTCGCCCAAGTGGCTCGTCGGCTTCAGCGACATCAGCACCCTGCACGGCCTGCTCAGCCGCGCCGGGGTGATGAGCATGCACGGCACAATGAGTTCGTTCCTGGCCGCCGGCGGCACCGACGAGACCAGCACCCTGATGCGCGACCTGCTGCTGGGCGAGGTGCCCTGCTACCACCTGCCGCCCCATGCCCAGAACATCGAGGGCGTGGCTACCGGTGTGCTTGTGGGCGGCAACCTCTGCACCGTGGCGCCAAATGTGGGCTCGCAGGCCGACGCCACGATGGGACATGACCTCATCCTCTTCGTCGAGGAAGTGGGCGAGTCGATGCACAACATCGACCGCCAGATGCGCATCCTGCAGATGAACGGCGTGCTCGACCGCTGCAAGGGCGTCGTGCTGGGCGAGTTCTCCGACTGCGGCTCGGAGTTCACCTACGAGAATGTCGAGGCCATGATACGCCAGATTGTGGAGCCCTACGGCATCCCGATGCTCTGCGGCTTCCCCGCCGGACACGGCGACGTCAACCTGCCCCTCGTCATGGGTGCCCCTGTCACCATCGACGTACGTGGCGACGGCGCCATGCTGCGGTTCGACATTGACGGCAATCAGCGCGACGTCACCACCGCTCCTGTCGTGACCTCGCACAGGCCCCTCGCCGACCGCCTGCGGATGGCCGGCAAGATATTCTGATGTCCGCTCCGGCTCGGGATAAAACAAAAAAAAGAGAGTGCTGCCAATCAGCACTCTCTTTCTTTGTACCCCGGGAGGGACTTGAACCCTCACGCCGTTGCCGGCAGCAGATTTTGAGTCTACCGTGTCTACCATTCCACCACCAGGGCATTTCGAGTTGAAAGTTGAAAGCGTGAAGTTGAAGGATTTCCACTTTCAGTTTTCCACTTTCCACTTGCGAAATCGGGTGCAAAAGTACACACTTTTTTCAAAGTGGCAAAATTTTTTTTGTCAGAAGCTTAAAAATGTGTATCTTTGCAGTCGGATTTGGATAAGCAAAACACCAAGAAAACTAATATAAGATACCAAAAATCAACAAAGTAATGAGCGACATGCGTTCTGACAAGGTCTTCATTTTTGCCGGTCGCGCCACCGAAAACCTGGCACGCCGCGTAGCGGAAATCTATGGTATTCCGCTGGGCAATTCGACGGTTTTCCAGTATGCCGACGGCGAGTTCCAGCCCTCGTATGAGGAGACCATCCGCGGCGGTATTGTGTTCATCATCCAGAGCACCATTCCCCCGACCGACAACCTCTTCGAACTGCTGATGATGATCGACGCCGCCAAGCGCGCCTCGGCCGAGAAGATTGTGGCCGTGATTCCTTATTATGGTTTCGCGCGTCAGGACCGCAAGGACAAACCCCATGTGCCCATCGCCTCGAAGCTCATAGCCGACATGCTGATGACCGCCGGCGTCGACCGCGTGATCACCATGGACCTCCACGCCGACCAGATTCAGGGCTTCTTCAACATCCCCGTCGACCACCTCTATGGTTCGAGCCTCTTCATGCCCTATATCCGCGAGAAGTTCGACATCGAGGACGTGATGTTCGCCAGCCCCGACATGGGCGGCAGCAAGCGCGCCGGCACCTATGCCAAGACGCTCAATAACAGCTTCGTCATCTGCTATAAGCACCGCAACAAGCCCAATGAGATCGGCGAGATGCGCCTCATCGGCAATGTCGAGGGCAAGCACGTCATCCTGCTTGACGACATCATCGACACCGGCAGCACCATCTGCAAGGCCGCCAGCATCATCAAGGCCAGCGGCGCCAAGAGCGTGCGCGCCATGATCACACACCCCGTGCTCAGCGGTCAGGCCATCGAGAAGGTCGAAGCCTCCGAGCTTGAAGAGCTGGTGGTGGCCGATACCATCCCGCTGAAGCGCGAGAGCTCGAAGATCCGCGTCCTCAGCTGCGACTGGCTTCTGGCCGAGGCCATCCGCCGCGTGGTCAACTACGAGAGTCTCGACAACCTCTACGAGACCACCCTGCACCGCAAGGGCGTCATCAAGAGAATGAACGGATAAATGAATGCGTGAATGTGTGAATGCGTGAATGCGTTAGCGGTTTGCGCAGTCGGCACATTCACAAATCGATAAACAAATTTTTAACACATTAAAATTTAAAACAATGAGAGTAGTATCAATGAGCGGTTCTCTCCGCGAGAACGTAGGGAAAAAGGATGCTAAAGCTCTGCGTCGCGACGCCAAGGTTCCTTGCGTCATGTACGGCAAAGGCGAGCAAATTCTGTTCAGCGTCGACCAGACTGCCTTCCAGCGCATTCTGTTCAACCCCGAGCCCTGCTTCCAGAAAATCACCATCAACGGCACTGATCACATGGCCATGCTGAAAGACATCGAGTTCCATCCCGTGACCGAGATCGTCTATCACGCCGACTTCTACGAGTTGACCGACGACAAGCCCGTCGTCATGTCCATCCCCGTCCACACCACCGGCACCTCCAAGGGTGTCATAAAGGGCGGCAAGCTGGCTTACAAGCAGAAACGCCTCAACTGCAAGGCCATTCCTGCCAACATGCCCAGCGAGGTGCTCATCGACATCACCAACCTCGATGTCAACCAGCGCGTCCGCGTGCAGGACATCGCCACCGAGAACTACTGCATCCTCAACCCGAAGAGCAGCGAGGTGGTCAACGTCCTCAGCACCCGTGCCAGCGCCACCGCCGACGACGGCGAAGAGGCCGCTGCCGAGTAAGACTTCTGAACAATCTGTATTGCAGGCGACTCGAATCGGGTCGCCTGCTTTTTTGTGGTTTTGCCAGCCAGAAACGTATTCGCCTATCGCTCTTTATACCTCACGTAATCCCAGTCGACGGGGGTGAAGTCGGATGTGTCGTCCTTGTAGTCGGGGTCGGGCATGTACCACCAGAGGCCCTCAAAGTATTCGCGCAGGCGCTTGTCGCGGAACACGTGGCCGCGGTTGGCGTAGGGCAGGTTGCGGGTCACGCGCTGGCGGAAGTCCTTGTCGGAAGGGATCTGCCGTTGGCCCTCAAAAGCTCCCCACCACTCTCGTGACGAGCGGTCGTAGGTGCCGCCGGTGATGCATTGCTTGCCAACGTAGCATCCATCGACTCCCACGGCGCGGATGGTCAGTTCTCCAGTGGGGCGGAAGTCGGTGGCGTGGAGGGTGATGGCGCCGTTGCGGAGGCTCACCTCGGCGCATGGGTCGCCGTAGCAGGTGGCACGGCGCGTCTTGCCCATGCCTTCGCTGACGGCAAAGGGGGCGCCGGCAAACGAGCTGTCGAAGACGTAGAAGTGCTTGGCCGTGCTGTCGGCACGGATGGTGAGTGTGAAGTCGCCAATCCTACCTCCGGCCCAGCGGGCGGCGGGCGTCAGCTTGTAGTCGACAATGAACGGGCTGCCCACATTGGTCGACATGCGGTAGACATACGTGTGGCGCACCCGGTTGAGACCCGGCTGGAAGTCGGCGTCGAAGTAGTAGACGTAGGCGAAACGGATGCCGGCATCGTAATCTATTGGGTCGTTGTAACCGGACTTCGGGTCGGCGTTGGCGGTGTCGTAGAGCCAGTTGTTGTCCCACATGTAGTAGCGATTCAAGTCTTTGACCTTCGTCAGCGGCAGCGTGTCGGCCACGCATACGGCGTTGCTGTACTCCAGCTGCCGGCCGTTCATTTCTACGGTGAAGAGGCTGATGCTTGGGTGGCGGCCGTCGGGGTGGAACTTGTAATCATAATTGTACGGCGGTTCGGCCTCGAAGCCCATCGTGAGGCGCTTGGCGCCGCCGGGGTTCCAGAACTCGTACTGCACATCCACGCGGGCCATTCCGTTGTCCATCAGGCTGATGGTCAGCACCTCGCACCGTACGCTGATGTCCGTCTCCTGCAAGGGGACGAGCTGGTTGCCTTTGGTGTAGTAGATGCCGTCGTTGGCTGCGGCGGGTAGCGATACGGCCATGCAGAGCATGGCCAGAATACATAGTCTCAGTGTTTTCATAATTTATCCTGTTCCAAAGAAGCGCCGCAAAGATACGAAAAAAAACTAATCTGTGAATTTGAAGTTTTTTTGTATATTTGCAATTTGTAGTTGAGCTTGTTTTTATGAAAAAGTTCTTGATACTCATGTCGCTGTTGGTGGTCGGTGCTTCGCTCTGGGCCAATGGCGACCCCGTTGCCGAGCGGTCGGCGCTGACGCTGGCGCGCACACCGGTGGCGGTGCATGTGCCGGAGGTGCAGTTGCTCGACGAGCGCTGCCGCTTCACGCTCCATGCCACCCGTACCGACGTCGAGGTGCGCTACCTGCTCCACAACCGGTCGCAGCAGGATTTCCGTTCGTTGCCCTACGGGTTCCCGGTCGATTGGTTCGGCGAGGGCGGAGTCCATTGGGAGAGCCGCGACATCTGGAGCGAAAGCCTGATTGAGCGTGGCTGGCGCGACAGCTATGTGCAGGATGTCATGTTCAGCCTCAACGGGCAAAGCCTTGCGTGGCAGTGCTCGGCCGACACGGTGCTGCAGCCCCACCGGGCGGTCTTCGACCCAGACTTCATCACCGAGGTGCGGTGGAGCATCGACAGCGTCCAATGGGTCGAAGATCCGCTGCTGATGCCCGACCTCGACTCCAACCATTTCTCACCGGCCCGCGCGCAGCAGATCATTGCCAAGTATGGCGACAGCATCCTCTACTACGACCCCGCCCTCTGCCGCCGGTGGTACTATGTGCGGCTCGACATTCCGGCGGGCAGCACTGTGGAGCTTACGGTGCGCTACTCGATTGCCAATCACACCTATAACGGCTTGTTCGAGGCCATGACGACTTTCAGTGCACGGCGTTATGTCTGCGGCGACTTCCAGTACGACTTCTCGCCCGCCGCATATTGGGGCGACGGCCATGTGCAGCGGATGAGTGTCAATCTGGACACCACAGGCATACACAGCTTTTGGCAATCGGTCAGCGTCGAGGGCCTCGCCATGCGCAGGCAGGGTAGGGGCTTCGCTTTCGAGGGACGTAACGTCGACCTTGCCGCCGCCGAGCCGCTGACGGTGCACTATTGCACCGACCGCGGTTTCAGCGAGTCGCTGTCCAGCCTGCTGCGCCGCCGCATCGACCCCGGCCGCTACACCGTCGCGGTCAGCGGCGCCGACCCCAAGTATCCGAAGGAGAACCTCAGCGACCTCGACCTCGGCACCGCCACGGTGCTGCGAGCCGACGGAAGCGATTCCATCTATGTCCGCATCACCTTCCCCGACTCGGTGTTCGTCACCGGGGTGCTGCTCTACAACGGCTACTGCAAGGACCGCGCAGCCTGGCGCAACAACAGCCGCGTCGACACGCTACACTGCCACCTCGCCACACGCGTGTGGGGCCAGCCCGGCGAGGAGATGATTCAGCTCTACTATGCCGAGGGCGACTACAAGCGTTGGCTTCAGGGCCATGAGCCCGAGGACTTTTCGTGGCAGGGACTGACCGATGCCGCCGTCAAGGTGCCCGTTGCTGAGCCCAGGATGGAGTACGATTTCCCGTGGAGCTACGACGACACCCGCCAGAAAGTGAAGGAATTGACCCTCTGCGTCACCGCCGTTGCCAAAGGCCGCCGATACGACGACCTCTGTGTCTCGGAAATAATAATATTAGGAGATTAGGGTATTTGCTTTAACTCCCTAACGATTTAATAAAAAAGCATTTGTCTTAACTTCTTAAAAAAACAAATGGAAACAATCAAGAAAATCTACAAGATAGGCCTCGGTCCCAGCAGCAGCCACACCATGGGGCCCCACCGTGCGGCCACGATGTTCGCCGCCCGCACCAAGAATATCGCTTCGCGCTACCGCGTCACCCTCTACGGTTCCCTCGCCGCCACGGGCAAGGGGCACCACACCGATATTGCCATCACGCGAGGCTTGGCTCCCAAGGAGGTGGAAATCGTCTGGCGGGCAGACGTGGTGAAACCGTTCCACACCAACGGCATGCTCTTCGAGGCGCTGGATGCCGACGGCGGTGTCGTCGACCACTGGCTGGTCTATAGCGTCGGTGGCGGCTACCTGGCCACCGAGGAAGGCGAGGTGCCGCTGGGCATCACGCCCGAGGGCGAGGTCTACCCGCACAACACCATGCGGGACATCATGGAGTATATCGAAAAAGAGGGACTGAGCTTCTGGGAGTATGTGGAGCAGTGCGAGGACGGCACGCTGTGGATGTACCTCGAGGAGATGTGGCAGCAGATGCAGCAGACCATCGAGGAGGGCCTCCAGGACGACCGCGTCATCGCCGGCGGTCTGCACCTGCGCTCCAAGGCCCACCAGTACTTTGTCCGTGCCAGCGGTTTCAAACCCTCGCTGCAGAGCCGCGCCCTGGTCATCGCCTATGCCCTGGCCACCAGCGAGCAGAATGCCTGCGGCGCCAAGATTGTCACCGCCCCCACCTGCGGCTCCAGCGGTGTGCTGCCGGCGGTGATGTATCACCTGAAGAAGAACCACGGCTTCAGCGACCGCGAGATTCTGCGGGCCATGGCCACGGCGGGCCTCTTCGCTAATGTCATCAAGACCAACGCCACCATCAGCGGCGCCGAAGCGGGCTGCCAGGCCGAGGTGGGCAGTGCCTGCGTCATGGCCGCCGTGGCCAGCAACCAGCTCTTCGGCGGCAGCCCCAAGCAGATAGAGTACGCCGCCGAGATGGCCATGGAACACAACCTGGGTCTGACGTGCGACCCGCTGTGCGGCCTCGTGCAGATCCCCTGCATCGAGCGCAACGCCATGGCGGCCCTCCGCGCCCTCGACATCAACATCTACGCCATGATGAGCGACGGCCGCCACATCATCAGTTTCGACAAGGTGGTCCGCACCATGAAACTCACCTGCCACGACCTCCCCAGCCTCTACAAAGAGACCTCCCTCGGCGGCCTGGCGCTGGACGACTGATGACTGTCTAGTTGAGTGGAATCAGGGTACTGACTTCTACGTTGTTGTTTGCTTCGGTTTGGCTCTGCACCCGGGTGATGCCACGTGCGGGTCCTTTGACATCGGTGATGAGTGTTGTAGTTGAACCGTCGGCCATGATTACGCTTTCGATGAATGCAGACAGGCCACCGTCGTAGTTGCACCCCGCGTGATAATTAAATGAGGGCACCTGCGAACGGTCGCAGGCAACTTCTTCTGTCTGCTGGGTGGCGAGGTTGTAGACGGTGAAACTCTGCAGGCCATTGCCCATGTGCGGTTGATAGCAATAGCCTTCGGCATCGAACATGCTATATTGCGGCCAGCCTGCGGGCAGAGTGCTCTGGGTGAGTTGGTAGGTGTTCGAGTTGAAGGTGTAAAGTGTCGTTCCGCTGACCCACGAGTAGTTCTCTTCATCGCTGACATATACCGTCGTTGAATATGTTTCATACTCGTCGCCGCAGAAATATCCTTCGGCCACACCTGTAGCGGTGGCTGGCGAAGTGCTTACGTCGACAAGGTAGATGCTGTCATAATGCAGGTCTTTTTCGCCATCCCACATATTCACTCTTACCGAAACGAAGTATTTGCCGCCGATGCATCGCATCTCGGGATAGTTGCAGTAGTCGTTGCTGGCTACCGGTATGCCCTGAATGGCAGGCAGCGTGAAGTCGGGTGCCATAATGGATGCCACATCGGGCGAGTTGCCGGAGTAGCAGATGGTGGTGCCGAGGTGTCCCTGGTTATCGGAGACCGAGTAGCCTATATTGTAATCAAGCATGTTATAGATGGAGATGGTGCTGCCGTTGTCATGCAGACGGGCGAGTCCGCCCTGGTAGGAACCGGAAGCCAGGTAAATGTCATTTCCCAACTGGTTGATAAGGCCCAATTTGCGCAGGCGGTCGCCTGTGAGGTCACCATCGATGGGCAACCCGTTGTCGCCGCCATAGCCTACAAGACCCACGCTTCCCAGTCCGGGAACATACATTTGGCAGATGGGAAATTTGACAATCACATCGTTGAGGTCGAATATCTTGCCGTCTCTCTTGCGGATAAGGAAGTTCTCTCCGAAGTTCTGTTTGCTATGGTTCACCAGACCACGTATGGCGTCTTGCATGCTTTCGCTGAATCCTTCATAGTCTTTGCATTCGTAGCGGCAGCCCACTAGCCAAATATAATTGTCGCCCACGGGAACCATTTGGTTGATGTTCAGTGTCAGTCTGCGACTCAGTTCGGTAGCTACACCGTCGTCGTCGCACTGATATTCGTAGGCCACCACCTGCATATTGCCCTCTTCATCGATACTATATAGGTATTGTTGACTGCTTTCGGCGTCTTTAGTCCCATTGCTTTGACCCGTGGCCAAAGCCAGATATTTTGTATCGCCGAGGTTCAGATGGTCCATCTTGAACTGGTGAAATTTGATTTCGTCGTTGCAGGACACCATGAAGACTGCACATGCAACTATGCATAGAATACGGAAATAGCTTTTCATAATGATATTGTTTTTATAAAAATATTAATAGTTTTCAAAGTGCAATAATACAAAACATTACCGATATGGCAAATGGCTCTATCGGTAGGGTACACTTAGTCTTCCACGGCGTAGCCGAACTGCTTGAGGGCGCGGTCGCTGTTGCGCCAGTCTTTGAGGACCTTGACGTGGAGGCTGAGGAAGCAACGTTTGCCGGTGAATTCCTCGATGTCGCGGCGGGCCTCGGTGCCGAGCTTCTTGATGGCCTTGCCCTGGTGGCCGATGAGGATGGCCTTCTGGCTGTCGCGCTCGACGAAGATGATGCACGAGATGTTGTCGATGCCTTCCTTCTCCTCGTAGCTCTCGACGGCGACCTCGCAGCTGTAGGGGATTTCCTTCTGGTAGTAGAGGAGTATCTTCTCGCGTACGATCTCGCTGACGAAGAAGCGCATGGTGCGGTCGGTGAGTTCGTCCTGCGGGAAGTATGGGGCATGCTCGGGCAGCAGCGAGAGCACGGTGTCGAAGATCTTGCCGACGTTGAAACCCTCGGTGGCGGAGCAGGGGATGACGATGGCGCGCGGTATCTCGGCCTGCCAGTAGGCGATGCGCTCCTGGATGGTGGCCTGGTCGGAGAGGTCTATCTTGTTGATGACGAGGATGACGGGGACGTCGCTGTCGACGACGCGCTGCAGCACGTGGCGGTTCTTGAAGCTTTCGCCCACCTCGGTGACGAGGAGGAAGAGGTCAGCGTCCTGCAGGGCGGTGCCGATGAAGCCCATCATCTGCTCGTGGAGCTTGTTGGCGGGGTTGACGATGCCGGGGGTGTCGGTGTAAACAATCTGGAAATCATCTCCATTTACTATGCCCATGACCCGCTTGCGGGTGGTCTGGGCCTTGGAGGTGATGATGCTGAGGCGTTCGCCGACGAGGGCGTTCATCAACGTGGATTTGCCGACGTTGGGATTCCCGATGATATTGACAAACCCGGACTTCATCTAAAAGTATTCTATCATGCGGACGGTGGTGAAGGTGGGGAGCATGCGGTCGCCGAGGAGCTCGTATTCGGTGCAGCGGACCCAGTTGCCGTGGGCGTCGTAGTCGCGCTTGTAGAGGGTGATGAACATCTCGGGTTCTTCCTCGGTGTAGTCGTAGAGGGTGTAGCTGGTGGGGTAGCCCTGCTCGTCGTATTCCCAGCGTTTTTCCTGCACCTTCTGGCGCGAGCGGTCGTAGACGACGGCTTTGTTGATGGTGCCGTCGGGGTTGTAGGTGTAGACCTCGCGTTTGAACACGTTGTTCAGGTGGTCGTTGTAGGAGCGCTGGCTGATGCGGCCGAGTGCGTCGTGGGCGAGCTGCATGCGGCTCTCGATCTGGCGTTCGGCGTCTTCGACGTAGACTTCTGTCAGGGTGTGGTCGGCGTTGTAGACGTAGTAGGTGCGGCCGATGACGCGGTCCTGGTTGTCGACGATGTGCTCGAGGGTGGTGAGCCCGAAGCCGTCGTGCTTGTAGCGTGTGCGGAAGATGACGTCTTCGGCCACCGAGAGGTAGATCTGCTGCCGGCGCTGCTCTTTCTGCGAGTATTCGGTGATGAGATGCTCGAGTTGGTCGCCGCGTTCGAGCCTGTCGTTGAGGTCGTAACGGGCCTCGTACATGATGGCGTCGACGCGTTTTACGGCGCCGTGCAGTTCGTCGTCCTGCAGGTCGCGTCCGCTTTGTGCCGATGCTGTGGTCGCAAATGCGATGATGGCCAGCGCGGCCAGTATCTTGCGTATTTTCATTGTCGGGTTCTGTTTGGTTTTCGGTTCTTTATATTGCCAAAAACTGCATTTGTCGAAATTTATTGTGTGCGCTTTGAAAAAAAATTTACATAACCATGCTTGCAGGGTGCCTTCATGGTGCCATACGGCAGGCTACCCATTCGCCCGTTGTACAGTACTTGTACAGTACTTGTACAGTATATGTACGCTTTATAAACGTACATATACTGTACAAGTAGCGTACATATAGCGTACAACGAGGCATGAGGTGCCTTTTGCGATATGTGTATGGTACTGTAAAACTGCTGATTGCAAAATGACCCCTCGTTTTTTTCGGTGGGTTGTTTTGTGGATTGTGCAACATTTAGTATCTTTGC
>JAFVWV010000009.1 GCA_017501495.1 Bacteroidales bacterium
CGTCACCATCGGTAGCAGTGTCACCTCGATAGGCCAATACGCCTTCGGTTACTGCAGCGGCCTGACATCGGTTGCCATACCATCCAGCGTCACCTCTATAGACGACGATGCCTTCGATGGCTGCAGCGGTCTGACGTCCGTCACCATCGGTAGCAGTGTCACCTCGATAGGAAGCTACGCCTTCTATGGCTGCAGCGGCCTGACGGTAATGTGGATGAAGCCTGCTACTCCTCCGACATTAGAAAACCAGTCAAGTATAAACGATAGCATTATCGACCTTGTAGTGCCACACAACTCATACGCGGCTTATGTCAATGCAGGCAGCAATTATACCAGGCATCATATATATTGCGATACGGTTTTCCTTTCAGTCAATGTGAATGACACTGCACGTGGCAGCGTAATAGGATACGATTCCGTGTATCCATATCCTGAACTACCTCCTGATACTATCACTTTAACGGCTTTGCCCAACTACGGCTACCATTTCAGCCATTGGGAGAATGGCGACACCAGCAGCGTGCGTAGATTAGCAAACAGAACCCATGACATCTCCGTAACGGCATATTTTGACAAGAATGTCTACACGCTTACGTTCCAAAGCAATGACAGCGACATGGGTATCGTGGACACGACGAGCGTGAGCGGCGAATACCTCGACAGCACGATGCTGATTTACACTACGCCTATGCCCCACTACCACTTCACCCATTGGGACGACGGCAGCACGGAGAACCCGCGCCGTTTTGTCTTCGACGATAACCGCACATATACGGCCTACTTCGCCATCGACGAACATACGGTGAGTGTTCAGGTGGACAACTTGGCCCACGGCACGGTCGACGGAGCCGGCACACGCGAGTACGGCCAGCCGATAACGGTGAGCGCCACACCCTACAGCGGCTATCAATTCGCCCACTGGAGCGACGGCTCGACCTACAACCCATATACTTTCGCGGTGCTGGAGGACAAATCACTCACGGCGATATTCATTGCCGACGGCGAGCCGTGGCAGGACACGGTGGTGGTGTACGACACCGCCTATATCACCTTGCACGATACTGCATATATCAATGTTCCTGTGCACGATACCACATACATCAATGTGACGGTACATGATACCACCTACGTAGATGTGTTGGTACACGACACCACCACCGTCACCGACACGGTTACCCTGACGGAGTATGTGCCGGTGCACGATACCGCGCTTGTGGTTGACACGGTGACGGTGACACAATACGACACCATTACAAATACTGTGTACGACACTGTAGACAACTACATTTTCGACACGCTGACGGTGACAGACACACTGTGGCTGACGGAATATGTACACGATACCGTCTATATCCACGATACCGTGTATATCACAGAAGAGGGCATCGCCGATGTGGCGGCGCTGAACGCCAAGGTGTACAGCAGCCAGGGCCAGATAGTGGTTGAGGGGGCCGAGGGCAACAGCGTGACGCTCTATGATGTGAACGGGCGCATGCTGGCCACCAAGCGCGACGACTACAGTCCGCTGCGCTTCGACGCTCCCACCAGCGGCACCTATATGATCAAGATAGGCAACTACCCCGCCCGCAAGGTGGCGGTGGTGAGATAGTCTGAAAGTGAAAGATGATATAAACCCAGCGGGGCGGCCGAATGACCGCCCCGCTGGAGTTTGTTAACGCTTTGGTTGTGCCCTTACTTCTTCGGGGCGCCGCCGCCGAAGTCGTCATAGGCGATGTTTTCGGGCTGGACGCCGAGGCTGTCGAGCATCTTGACCACTGCCGAGCTCATGGGACCGGGGCCGCACATGTAGTATTCGATGTCTTCGGGGGCGCGGTGGTCTTTGAGGTAGGTGTCGTACATCACGTTGTGGACAAAACCAGCGGTGTACTTAACTCCGGCTGCGTCGGCGGCCGGGTCGGGGCGGTCGAGGGCCAGATGGAAGTGGAAGTTGGGGAAGTCTTTTTCAAGTTGGTGGAAGTCGCTCAGGTAGAACACTTCGTTGAGTGCACGTGCGCCGTAGAAGTAGTGCATCGGGCGGTGTGTGCAGTGGAGTGTGCGAGTGAGGTGCATGATTTGGGCGCGGAGGGGGGCCATGCCGGCGCCGCCGCCGACCCATATCATCTCGTTGCCCTGCGGGTCGTCGGTCCAGGTGCCGTCGTCGGTGCCGCGCACGCGGAACTCGCCGTAGGGGCCGCTCATGATGACCTTGTCGCCGGGTTTGAGCGAGAAGATATAGCTGGAGGCTATGCCGGGGTTGACGTTCTGGAAGCCGCTGCGGTCGGCCGTGAAGGGCGGCGTGGCGATGCGGACGGTGAGCATGAAGACGTCGCCTTCGGCGGGGTAGTTGGCCATGGAGTAGGCGCGGATGGTCGGCTCGGGGTTGACGCAGACGAGGTCGAACATCTTGAACTTCTCCCAGGCGGGCAGGTATTCGTCGCCGATGAGGCTGCGGTCGAAGTCGGAGTATTTGACGGTGAATTTAGGTATGCGGATTTGCGCGTAGCTGCCGGGCACGAAGTCCATGTGCTCGCCGGCGGGCAGCTGCACCTTGAACTCCTTGATGAAGGTGGCCACATTTTTGTTCGAGACCACGGTGCACTCATATTCCTTGATGCTGAGGATGCTCTCGGGGAGCTTCAGGGCGAGGTCTTCTTTGACCTTCACCTGGCAGCCCAGTCGCCAGCCTTCCTGCACCTGCTTGCGGCTGAAGTGGGGCACTTCGGTGGGCAGTATCTCGCCGCCGCCTTTGACGACGCGGCACTTGCACTGGCCGCAGCTACCTTTGCCGCCGCAGGCCGACGGCAGGTGGATGCCCTGTTCGCCGAGGGTGTTGATGAGGGTGCCGCCGGTGGGCACATCCATCGTCTTGTCGTCGTTGATGGTTATCTTCACGTTGCCCTGGGGCATCAGCTTGGTGCGCAGCACAAGCAGCAGCGCCACCAGCAGCAGGATGACGACGAGGATGATTGCTATAGCTGTAAATAATGTTGTTGTCATAGGTCTGATGGGTTTAGTGGGCTTAGTGGGTAAGCGATAATTTCATTTTTCAATTTTCAACTTTCAATTACAATTTGAATCCCATGAAGCTCATGAAGGCCATGCCCATGAGGCCGGTGATGATGAAGGTGATGCCCACGCCGCGCAGGGCAGGGGGGATGTGGCTGTAGCGCAGCTTCTCGCGGATGGCGGCTATGGCCACGATGGCAAGGAACCAGCCGATACCGCTGCCGAGGGCGAAGACCGTGGCCTCGCCGATGTTGGCGTAGCCGCGCTCCTGCATGAAGAGCGAGCCGGACATGACGGCGCAGTTCACAGCTATCAGCGGCAGGAAGATGCCCAGCGAGTTGTAGAGGCTCGGGCTGAACTTCTCCACTATCATCTCCACCATCTGCACTATCGCCGCTATCACGGCAATGAACATGATGAGGCTGAGGAATGAGAGGTCGACATCGGCCAGCGATGGCGAAATCCATGTCATGGCACCGGGGGCAAGGAAGAACTTGTTGAGCAGGTAGTTGATGGGCACGGTGATGAGCAGCACGAAGGTGACCGCGATGCCGAGGCCTGCCGAGGTCTTCACCGTCTTGCTCACGGCCAGGTACGAGCACATGCCGAGGAAGAAGGCGAAAATCATGTTGTCGACGAATATCGACTTGATGAATATGTTGATGTAGTCCATGTTGCGAATGCGTTAATGTGTTAATGCGTTAATGCGTTAGTCTTATTGCTCGCAAAGGTCTTTGTTGCGGGAGCGGTGCCACCAGATGATGAGTCCCACCAGGATGAGGGCCATGGGGGGCATGATCATGAGGCCGTTGTTCTCATAGCCGATGCTGTAGAGGCCAAGCTTTTCCATGACGGGGTAGCCCCAGAGGGTGCCGCTGCCGAAGAGCTCGCGCACAAAGCCCAGCGTGATGAGGATGACGCTGTAGCCAAGGCCGTTGCCCAGACCGTCGAGCAGGCTCGGCCACGGCTTCTGCACCATGGCGAAAGCCTCGAGGCGACCCATGACGATGCAGTTGGTGATGATGAGGCCCACGAAGACGGAGAGCTGCTTGCTGACGTCGTACATGTAGGCTTTCAGCACTTGGTCGACGAGCACCACGAGGGTGCTGACGACTACCAGCTGCACGATGATGCGGATGCGCGGCGGGATGGTGTTGCGCATGAGCGAGATGATGAGGTTGCTCAGCATCACCACCACGGTGACCGAGATGGCCATCACCACGGCGGGCTTGAGCTGCGCCGTCACGGCCAGGCAGGAGCATACGCCCAGCACCTGCACGAGGATGGGGTTGTTCTTGCTGAAGGGGAGTTTTATCAGGTCTGTGTTCTTCATTCGGTAGCCTCCTTTCTTTCTTCTGGGATTTCCGGATTATCCGGAATCTGCTTGTAGTCTTCATAGGCTTTGGCCAGCATGGCGGTGACGCCGTTGCTGGTCATGGTGCCGCCGCTGATGGCGTCAACCTCATAGGGGTTGCTCTTGTCTGCGTTCTTCTTCAGGTGGATGGCCTGGGTGTCCATCTTCTTGCCGATGAAGCGCTGGGCGAACTTGTCGGTGGCAATCTCGCCGCCGAGGCCGGGGGTCTCGCCCTTGTGGTCGAAGACGGCGCCGACGACGGTGCTGGTGTTGTCGAGAGCCAGGTAGCCCCAGATGGGTCCCCAGAGGCCGGTGCCTTTCAGGGGCAGGATGATGCCGCCGTCGAAGGTGTAGTGGCCATCGGCCTCGGTGATGTGCTGGGCGTAGAGCTCGTCGGCGTTGTCGCGCGTGGCCTCGATGCCGATGGTCTTGAGGATCATCTGCTTGGTCTCGGCGCGCTGGTTCTTCTCCTGCGCGGGCTTGAGGCTGACGCTCACCACGGTGAGGATGAGTGCCGCCACCACGACGAGGACGGCGGAATAGATGAATATATAGGTGTTGCTGAAGTTCTTTTTAGCCATTGTGGGCCTCCTTTCCGATAACGGCGGCGCGTTTGGCGCGGCGCTTGATGTTCTGGGCCACCACGCAGTGGTCGATGAGCGGAGCCATGCAGTTCATGAAGAGGATGCTGAGCATCATGCCCTCGGGGTAGGCGGGGTTGCAGACGCGCAGCAGCACGGCGAAGGCGCCGATGAGCAGGCCGTAGATCCACTTGCCGCAGTTGGTCTGGGCGGCGGTGACGGGGTCGGTGGCCATGAAGACGGCGCCGAAGGCGAAGCCTCCCATCAGGAAGTGGTAGTAGAACGGCAGCTGCATGTACTCGTTGTAGCCTATGGCGTTGAAGAGCAGGCCCATCAGGCCGCCGCCGAGGAAGACGCTCAGCATGATGCGCCAGCTGGCGATGCCCGTGAAGAGCAGCAGCAGTGCGCCGAGGGCGATGGCGATGACGGAGGTCTCGCAGGTGGAGCCGGGGATGGTGCCGATGAGCATGTCGAGGGCCGAGGCAGAAGGCTGCATGCCGGTGGCCAGCTCGCCCATCGGGGTGGCACCGGCGATGGCGTCGTTGCCCCAAAGGTCGGCTGCAATCCATACTTTGTCGCCGCTCATGTGGGTTGGGTAGGCGAAGAAGAGGAACGCGCGCGCTACAAGGGCGGGGTTGAGGAAGTTCATGCCGCTGCCGCCGAAGACCTCCTTGCCGATGATGACGGCGAAGGCCACAGCCAGCGCCAGTTGCCACAGCGGTGTGGTCACCGGCACAATCATCGGTATGAGCAGGCCGGTGGCGAGGAAACCTTCGTTGACTTCGTGGCCGCGCGCTTGCGCGAAGGCGAACTCGATGAACAAGCCCACCACATAGCTCACCACAATCATGGGCAGCATGCGCAGGAAGCCGAACCACCACATGTAGAGCCAATGCCAGTCGGCGCCGGTGGCCATGGAGGTCTGGTAGCCGATGTTCCACATGCCGAAAAGCAGGGCAGGGATGAGGGCTATGACCACGATGATGATGGAGCGTTTCATGTCGACGGCGTCGCGCACGTGCGAGCCGCTGCGTGTGACGGTCTTGGGCGTGAAGGCGAAGGTGTGGAAAGCCTCGTAGGTGCTTCCCAGCCAACCCCATTTGCCTTTGGGCTCAATCTTCTCGAACCAGTCTGATAACCATTTCATATTCATGCAGTAGCCTCCTTTCTGAGGACTTCAAGAGCCTCGCGGATGATGGTCTGTATATCGGTCTTCGAGGGGTCGATGAATTCGCAGAGGGCGAAGTCCTCGGGCTCTACCTCATAGATGCCGAGTTGCTCCTGCAGCTCGATGTCGCCCACGATGCAGGCTTTGATGAGCTGGAGGGGATAGATGTCGAGCGGGAAAACGCGCTCGAACTGCCCGGTGAAGAGGAACGGGCGCACCGAGCCGTGAGTGTTGGTGTTGAACTGAGTGGGTAGTGGGTAGTGCGTAGTGGGTAGCATACGCGCGAAGCCGCTGAGGAATGTCTTGCTGAAGCTGAACTTGCTGATGCCGGGCATGAGCCAGCCCATGAACTCGTATTGGTCGCCTTCTTCGACGAAGGTGATCTGCTGGTCGTACATGCCGAGGAAACCGTCAGGGGCTATTTGTGTGCCGCTGAGCACGCTGCCGCTGATGATGCGTGTGCCGGCGGCATCGGCGATGACGGGGTACTGCGGGTTCATCAGCTGCACGTCGCTTATCTGCTCTATGCATGCACCGCAGATGAGGCGGTAGTGCTTCGGCGCTTTGGCGGCTGGGCCTGCGGCGCTTACCACGCGCTCGGGGCGGTATTCGCCGGTGCTGACCCATCGGCCGATGTTGGCCACATCTTGTGCGCCGACGTGCCATATGCACTCGCCCTTGTTGATGGGGCTCAGCGCGCCCACGATGGTGCCGATATTGCCGGCAGGGTGGGGGCCTTCGGCGCGCACCACCTGCACTTCGGCCAGGCGGCCAAGAGCCGCGATGCCAGCCTCGAATTCATGTTCGCGGCCGCGCAGGGCAAAGTCGATGTCGGGCGCCAAGGGGTTGGTGTCGCGCATGCTGACGAAGATGCCTTTTGGTTTGTGGTCGGGGTTGGCGATGGTGCCGAACGGGCGCTCGCGGAGCATCCACCATACAGGAGCCTCGGGAGTCAGAATATTCTGATTATTCTGATTATTCTGATTACTCTGATTACTC
>JAFVWV010000088.1 GCA_017501495.1 Bacteroidales bacterium
ATATCAACGATACATCAACGATATATCAACGATATTTCACCGATTGTAATCGTCGAAATATCGTTGATATATCGTTGATGTATCGTTGATATGCACTACCGGTACACTGCCGGAGCATATTTTTTTACCTATCACGACACAATAAAAAGTACGCCATGACGTTTGCAAAATAAAAATCTAATAATAAAAACTATGAAACGCACACTTGTCATAATCGGAGCTGCATTGGCATTGGCCTCGTGCAGCATCTATCACCCTCAGACCGTGGACATTCCACTGCTCGAAGCACCGGGTGAGACGCGCGTGGACGCCGCCGCCGGCGTGTCGACCTTCCTCTTCATGCCAACGGCGGTGACCGTCGGCGCCACAGCCACCCATTCGTTTGGGCGGTGGCTGGGCGGCCAGGTGCATGCCAACTACGGCGGCGAGAACTACTACCTCCAGGCAGCCCCGGGCGCCTACTGGGCCCCGGGCGACCACTTCCGCATGGAGGGCTACCTCGGCGTGGGCTACGGCGGCGCCAACTACAAGAGCACGGCCAGCGACAGCACCTCGTCGTCGTACGAATACAACGGCACCTTCACCCTGCCGTACATGCAGCTCAACCTCGGCTGGCGGCACGTGGGTCCCTTCGAGTTCGCACTCGGATTGAAGTTCGGCGCCTTCCTGCCTGACTATACCTACATTAAGCACAACGAGAGCGGCGACGCGCCGAGCCGCTACACCACAGCCAACGCGCTCTTCGAGCCCCAGCTGCAGGTGCGCGTGGGCAGCGAAAGGGTGAAGTACACTCTGCGGATGAGCGTCGTGGGACTGAGCGACCTGAACAACAGCAACACCAACAACTCCAATTCCGACGGCAGCCACTTTATCTACAGCCAGTTCACTCTGAGCAACGGCGTGGTGTTCTCGTTTTGACGAGTATTCAAGGAGTTCAAGGAGTTCAAGGAGTTCAAGACAATACCGGCGGCGGCACATTTGGCTTAACTACTTAACTACTGTCTACTGCCTACTTAACTACTCAAGGTAACTTTCAACACATCAACTTATCAACTATAACCCTTCAAAAAAAACATGAGAAGCAGGATTGCAGGATACATAGTGGCTGCGACGGCGGTTGCAGCCATGTGGCTTTCGGTCTCGCCGCTGGCGGCACAGGAGAAGACGACATTCAAGTATGCCGAGCGCGACTCGGCGCTGATGCTCGATGTGTGGCGGCCCGCATCGCCGCGCCCCGACTCGGCGTGCGTGCTGGCGGTGTTCGGCGGCGGCTTCGTAAGCGGAAGCCGCGACAACGAGCTGCAGACGGAGATTGCCCGGCAGTTGACGCAAAGGGGCTTTACGGTGGTGAGCATCGACTACACACTCGGCCTGCGCGACAGTGCGCGGGTGGCCTCGACGAGGCGCTCGCTGGGAGGGGTGCAGAACCTCTTCCAATGGACAATCGACGTAGCCACCGAAGACTGCGCGGCAGCCTGCGCCTGGGTGGTGGAACATGCCGGAGAGCTGGGCATCAGCACTGAGCGCATAGTGCTCACAGGCAGCAGCGCCGGCGCCATCACGGTGCTGCAGATGGACTACTGCCGCGCCAACGGCATGTCTGCGGCCTCGGCCCTGCCCCACGGCTGGCGGCCGGCGGCGGTGGTGCCCTATTCGGGGGCTGTGATGACTCACGGCAAGCCGAAGTGGAAGACTCCGCCGGCACCGACGATGCTGATGCACGGCACGAAAGACAAGATTGTGGCCTACAAGCGTTTCCCGTCCGTGCTGAGCCATGCGCTCTACGGTGCCAACACCGTGTTCAAACGCATGAAGAAGCAGGGGTTCCCGGTGTGGATAGTGCGCTACGAAGGCATCGGCCACGAGGTGGCGAGTTTCCTGCCAGGCAGCGTGGACCTCTTCTGCGGATTTGTGGAGCAGGTGCTGCACGGCCGCGTGACCACACTGGACGCCACCATGACCGACAGCCGACTGAAGCCTACAGAATGGACCGACATGACGGTGATTGACCTGTATAGAAATTGAGAAGTTAAAGAAGTTAAGACAAATGCAGGACAAGATAGAGATAATGGCGCCGTGCGGCTCGTGGGAGAGCCTGACAGCAGCCCTACAGGGCGGCGCCGACGCAGTGTACTTCGGCGTGGGACGCCTAAATATGCGCAGCCGCTCGGCGGCCAATTTCACAGCCGACGACCTGAAGGCCATCTGCCGCACCTGCCGCGAGGCCGGCGTGCGCACCTACCTGACTGTGAACACCATCATCTACAACAGCGAGATAGACGAGATGCACGCCCTGCTGCACGCCGCCAAAGAGGCAGGCGTGACGGCTATCATAGCCAGCGACATGGCCGTCATCGGCTACGCCCGCCAGATAGGCATCGAGGTGCACATCTCGACCCAATGCAACATCAGCAACACCGAGGCGGTGCGCTTCTATGCCCAATGGGCCGACGTGATGGTGCTGGCTCGCGAGCTGCCGCTGCAGCAGGTGGCCGACATCACGCGCTTCATCAAAGAGAACGACATCCGCGGCCCGAAAGGCGAACTGGTGCAGGTCGAGATATTCGCCCACGGCGCCCTGTGCATGAGCATCAGCGGCAAGTGCTACCTGAGCCTCGACAACTACAACTACAGCGCCAACCGCGGCGCCTGCCTGCAGCTCTGCCGCAGAGGCTATATCGTCAAAGACAAGGAGAGCGACCTCGAACTGGAGATCGACAACGAATACATCATGTCGCCCAAAGACCTGTGCACCATAGGCTTCCTGGACAAAATTGTGAAGGCCGGGGTGCGGGTGCTGAAGATAGAAGGCCGCGGACGCAGCGCCGACTATGTGCGGACGGTGACCGAATGCTACCGCGAGGCGGTGGCCTCCATAGCCGAAGGCAGCTACACACAGGAGAAGATAGCGGCATGGACCGAACGGCTGCGCTCGGTGTTCAACCGCGGCTTTTGGGACGGCTACTATCTGGGCCGCCGCATGGGCGAATGGAGCGAGCGCTACGGAAGTCAGGCCACCGAACAGAAGGTATACCTCGGTCTGGTGCGCAACTACTTCGGCAAAATAGGCGTGGCCGAAGCCCAGATACAGACAGCCGAAACGCTGAAGGTGGGCGACGAGGTGATGGTGATCGGCGAAACGACCGGTGTCTACCGCGACACCCTCAAAGAGATGCGGCTCGACCGCGACCCGGTGCCCGAGGTGCATCAGGGCGACCGCTTCAGCTTCGCCACCTCTACCCCACTCCACCGCGGCGACAAAGTCTACCGCATAGACAAAACCATCGAAGAATACTAAACTATCAACCATGGTAACACTGCTTATAGTATTTGCGCTGATTATATTCACAAGCGTATTTCTGAACAAACTGTCGTCAAAACTGGGTGTGCCGGTGCTGCTGCTGTTCCTGCTGGCAGGTTTCCTGCTGGGATGGAACTACGACATCTCGTCGGACATCGGCATGAGCAAAATCGTGGAAGCCGTATGCACCGTAGCGCTGATATTCATCATGTTCTATGGCGGATTTGGCACACGGTGGGCTTCGGCCAAGCCCGTGGCCGTCGAAGCCGGACTGCTGGCCTCAGTGGGCGTATTCATGACAGCAGGCCTCACAGGCGTGTTCTGCCACTTCGCTCTGGGTTGGACGTGGGTCAAAAGCCTGCTGCTGGGCGCGGTGCTGAGCTCGACCGATGCGGCATCGGTGTTCTCCATACTGCGCACCCGCCGTCTGGGCCTGAAAAACAACACCGCGCCGATGGTCGAGATGGAGAGCGGCTCCAACGACCCCTGCGCCTATATGGTGACTGTGCTGATGCTGGCTGTGCTCAACGCCGTCGACCCCGACTCGACCACCAAGGTCGGAGCCTGGTTCGCCATCCGGACCGTATTCTCGCAGCTGGTGTTCGGTGCGGCATGCGGCATACTGATTGCACAAGGTGCAGCATGGCTGCTGAAACGCTTTATCAATGCGAGCGACGGCTTCGGGTCTTTGTATATCCTGGCGGTGGCCGTTGCCGCCTATGCCATTCCGGCTGCCATAGGCGGCAATGGATATCTGAGCACATATATCGTCGGCATCATAATGGGCAACACACAGTTTGAGGGCCACAAACCACTGGTGGCCTTCTTCGACGGAGTCACGAGCCTGATGCAGATACTGATATTCTTCCTGCTCGGCATGATGGCCGACGCCACAAAGCTGCCCGCCGCCATACTACCCGCATTGGCAGTGTTTGCCTTCATGCTTCTGATTGGCAGGCCGGCGGCAGTATTCAGCATCCTCTCTCCATTCAAAAAATACAAAGCCAACCAGCAGGCATTCATCTCGTTTGTGGGCCTGCGCGGAGCCTCGTCCATCGTCTTTGCCATAATGACCATCACCAGCGTGCTGCCAGGCGCCAAGGCGCTGCTCGATAGCACCGGGGCCGACATCTTCAGCGTCGTGTTCTGCGTGGTCATCATCTCCATCTCGGTGCAAGGCACGCTGATACCCTTTGCAGCCAAAAAGATGAACATGATAGACGAAGAGGCCAACGTAATGACCACCTTCAGCGACTTCACCGAGCAGTCGGAAGCCACCTTCGGCCGCTTCGAGGTGGCGGAAGGCAGCCCCTGGGCGGGCCGGTGCACCAAACAGATGACCCTGCCCGACGGCATGGTGCTGGTGCTGCTGCGCCGCAACGGCGAAACCATGGTGCCCAAGGGACACACCGTCTTCGAACCCGGCGACGAGATAATCTACTGCACCTTCGGCTACAACACCGACACCCAGATGCACCTGCTGCGCGACGTGGTGGAGCCCAACAGCCGATGGCTCGGCAAAACCATCAAGGAATACCCCTACAAGCAAGGCATGGTGTTTGTGATGATAGAACGCAACGGCAAATCGATAATACCCGCCGCCGACGGCTCGACCCAGTTCTGCGCCGGCGACGTGCTGTACATCTACAAGCAAGATATATGACCCCCGAACAAGAACAGGCACTGCAGCTGGCCACCGATGCCGGACACATACTGCTGGAAAACGGGGCAGAGATAAGCCGCGTTGAGTCAACCATGGAACGCATTGCCGAAGCCTATGGCGTCAGAGACGAAAGTTTCTTCGTGCTCAGCAACGGCATCATAGCCACCGGACAGCATTATGCACGCGCCGAATTCATACCCATCAAAGGCACACAGCTGAGCCGGGTGGTCGACGTGAACCAGCTGAGCCGCGAGGTGGCAAGCGCTGAACGCCCCATGCCGGTGACCGACTTCGCGGCACGCCTGCAAGCCATACGCACCGCCCCGGGCAAGCCCTGTTGGGAACTGGTGCTGGGCATAGCCCTCGGCGTGGCCTCGTTCTGCATTCTTTTCGGCGGAAGCTTTGTCGATGCAGGTGCCACACTGGCATGCGGACTGCTGCTGGGGTGCTATATGACCTTCGTGGGGCCGCGCCTGAGCCGCATCATGGGCAACCTGACCGGCGGCCTGGCGGGCGGCCTGCTGTGCATAGCAGCCTACCACATGGCTCCCGATGTATTCCACCTGCCCAACATGATTATAGGCACCATCATAGCCCTGGTGCCCGGAGTGCCGTTCACCAACGGCATACGCGACCTGGCCAACGAAGACTACATTGCCGGCACCACACGCCTGACAGACGCCTTCCTGGCGTTCCTGTGCATAGCGCTTGGTGTGGCGCTGGCGTTCATAACCGAGGGATGGCTGAGCGGAGGGCTGCTGCAGCTCGGCGCACCGATGGTCGATGCCTCCACTGCCGCGTGGTACATACAGTTGCCGGCAGCGCTGCTCGGCACAATAGGCTTCTCTGCCCTCTTCGGCGCCCCAAGGCGTTATTATATCGACTGCGGATTGGCAGGTATGGCTGGCTGGGGCGTCTACATCGCCTTGGCCTCGGCCGGAGCCACACATGCCGTCGGGGCCGCTTTTCTCGGCGCACTGACGGTGGCCGCGATGAGCCATCTGTTGGCGCGCGTCAGACGCTGTCCGGTGACGGTATTCCTCATCTGCGGCATCATCCCGCTGGTGCCCGGCGGCGGCATCTTCTGGACAGCCTACTACATAGTGAGCAACCACCTGCGCCTTGCAGCCAGCACAGGCTTCACTGCACTGAAGGTCACCATTGCCATCGCCGGTGCCATCATACTCACCGCAGGCATTTTCAACATAATTTTCAGGACAAAAAGACACCATGGCTAAAGCAAAGACATACTATTTCTGCCAGCATTGCGGCTACCAGTCGTCCAGCTGGCTCGGACGCTGCCCCGACTGCGGCAAATTCGGCACCTTTGCCGAAGAGGTGGTCCAAGCCACCCCGACCGCCAAAAGCTCGAAGCAAAGCCTGCCGACAGCATCCAAACCCAAACGCATACAGGAAGTAACCTACAGCGAAACGCAACGTATAGCAACCCATTGCGGCGAATTCGACCGAGTGCTCGGCGGCGGCATCGTGCCAGGAAGCCTTGTGCTGCTCGGTGGCGAACCGGGCATCGGCAAGAGCACCCTGCTGCTGCAGACCGCCTTGGCCATACACGACCGGCGCCTGCTCTACGTCAGCGGCGAGGAGAGCGAACAGCAGATAAAAATGCGCGCCGACCGCATCGGCATCAACACCGAGAACTGCTACGTGGTGAGCGAGACTGTCACACAACGCATATTCGAACACGTGGACTCCGTGCAGCCCGAGCTGCTGATAGTGGACTCCATACAGACCATCTCGACCGAAGACCTGGAATCGCCCGCCGGCAGCGTGGGGCAGATACGCCAATGCACCACCGAATTCCAGCACTACGCCAAGCAGACCGGAGTACCCGTGCTGCTCATAGGCCATATAACCAAAGACGGCACTCTGGCCGGACCCAAGGTGATGGAGCACATAGTGGACGCCGTGCTTCAGTTCGAAGGCGACCGCAACTACGGCTACCGCATACTGCGCGCCTTGAAAAACCGCTTCGGAAGCACCGCCGAACTGGGCATCTTCGAGATGCAGGGCAGCGGCCTGCGCGAGGTGCCGAACCCAAGCGAATTCCTTCTGTCGCAACGCGACGAGACGCTGAGCGGAGCCGCCGTGGCGGCCACCCTCGAAGGCGCACGTCCGATGTTTATCGAGGTGCAGAGCCTGGTATCGAGCGCCGTCTACGGCACACCGCAGAGAAACGCCAACGGCTTCGACATGCGCCGCCTGAGCATGCTGCTCGCAGTGCTCGAAAAACGCTGCGGCTTCAAACTCGGCGCCAAAGATGTCTTTCTGAACATAGCGGGAGGCTTGCGCGTCAACGACCCGGCCATAGACATGGCTGTGGCCTGCGCCATACTCTCGTCGAATGTCGACATACCCATCTCGCCACGCATCTGCTTTGCCGCCGAGCTGGGCCTGAGCGGCGAGGTGCGCCCTGTGTCGCGTGTGGAGCAGCGCATAGCCGAGGCCTCACGCCTCGGATTCGAGAAGATAATCATCTCTAAATACAATATCCGCAGCCTCGACACCAAGCGCTACAAGATTGAAATAGTACCTGTCAGCGTCATCGAAGAAGCATTCCGCGCCCTGTTTGCATGAACGGAGAACGGAAAACGGAGAACGGAGAACTGTCCGGGTGCGGCAGCAAGTTCTCCGTTCTCCGTTTTCAGTTCTCAACTCTCCGCTCTCAGTTCTCCGTTCTCAGTTCTCCGTTCTCAGTTCTCATTCCACGTTGAGGAGGTAGTAGTTCTTTTTGCCTTTCTGCACAAGGATGCAGCCCGAGGCGAGGATATCCTGCGCCGTGAGCGTGGCGCCTTCGCCAACCTTCTGCTTATTGACAGAGATGGAATTCTGCTTCAGTTCGCGACGGATTTCGCCCTTGCTGGCGAACATGCCCACCTCGGCGGCGAGGTCGACCAGCGAGGCTCCGGCCTCGATGGTGCCGCGGCTGACGTTGTACTGCGGCACACCGTCGAAGACACTCATCAGAGTGGCGCGATCGAGCGAGTTGAGTTGCTCGGTAGTGGCCTTGCCGAAGAGCAGCTCGCTGGCGGCGATGGCGGTGTCGTAGGCCTGCTGTCCGTGGACGCGGATGGTGATATCCTTGGCCAGTGCCTTCTGCAGTATGCGCTGCTCGGGAGCCTCCGCGTGCTGCTTCTCCAGAGCGTCGATCTCTTCCTTGCCGAAGAGGGTGAAGATGCGAATATAGCGGGCGGTGTCGACATCGGAGCAGTTGAGCCAGAACTGGTAGAACTTGTAGGGGCTGGTCTTCTCAGGGTCGAGCCACACGTTGCCGCCCTCGGTCTTGCCGAACTTGGTGCCGTCGGCCTTGGTGATGAGCGGGCATGTGAGGGTGAAAGGCTCGCCGCCTTCCATGCGGCGTATGAGCTCGGTGCCGGTGGTGATATTGCCCCACTGGTCGGAGCCGCCCATCTGCAGCTTGCAGCCCTTGGTGCGGTAGAGGGTCAGGAAGTCGTAGCCCTGAAGCAGCTGGTAGCTGAACTCGGTGAACGAGATGCCTGTCTCCATACGTTTCTTGACGCTGTCCTTGGTCATCATGTAGTTGACGGTGATGTGCTTGCCCACGTCGCGTATGAAGTCGAGGAAGAGGTAGTCTTTCATCCAGTCGTAGTTGTTGAGTATCTCGGCTCCGTTGACGGGGTTGTCAAAGTCGAGGAAACGCTCGAGCTGCTTGCGGATGCACTGCACGTTGTGCTGGATTTCCTCCGGGGTGAGCAGTTTGCGCTCGGCGGCCTTGAACGAGGGGTCGCCGATCATGCCGGTGGCGCCGCCCACGACGGCCAGCGGCTTGTGGCCGGCCATCTGCAGGTGCTTGAGCAGCATGATGCTGACGAGGTGGCCTATATGGAGCGAGTCGGCGGTGGGGTCTATGCCCACATAGGCTGTGGTAACCTCCTTGCCAAGCTGTTCTTCTGTGCCGGGCATGATGTCGTGTATCATGCCGCGCCATTTCAGTTCTTCAACAAGATTTTTATTCATGTTCTGTTATATTGTTTATTCCTTATATAATGAAAGAGGTACTGCCTTGCGGGCGGTACCTCTTTCGTTTCATTTGTTCGTTCGTTTACGCCCTTCAGTTAGCGAACCATCATCTTGGTCGCGGCGGTATAGCCGCCGATGATGACGTTGACCAGGTACATGCCTTTCGACATACCCTCGGTGCTGACGGTGTAGGTCTGCTCGCCTTCGGCGATGTAGCCGAGGTCACGGCTGACCACACAACGGCCGTTGAGGTCGTAGACCACGAGGCGGGCCTGGCCGGCCACGCTGGTGCTGAGGTTGATGTTGGCCTCGCCGTACACGGGGTTCGGGAAGACGCTCACCTGGCTCAGCTCGGTGCCGTTGACGGTCGGGATGTTGACATTCCAGTCGGTCGAGTCGCTGCATTCGTTGGTGGTGTCGGTGACATATTCCATATCCATGAAGATGCCGCGGCCGTAGGTGCCGATGTAGATGGCATTGGGCCATTTGGTCTTGGCAAAGACATAGTCGAGTCTGTTGATGCCGGTATGGCCGATATGGCGACGCACGGGCAGGTTGAACTTCTGCTGGGTCAGCGCGGTGACGGGAACACCGTAAATCTTGTTGTAGGTGCTCCAGCTGCTGCCGCTGACGCTATTGAGGATGGAGATGCCCTCCGAGGTACCGACGTAGACCTTGCCGGTGGTCTTCTCGACCAGCGAGCAGAAAGCGGGCAGGCCTTTCTTGCCGGTGATGGCTTTCTCGGCGATGCTCCAAGTGTCGGCGTTGCAGTTGCTGATGACAGCCACATTGGCATAATCCTCGTTGTAGCCGTCGAAGGTGAGGACGAGGTCGCTGCCGCTGACGTTCATCGAGCTGATGGTGCGCGGGAAGTAGCGCTCGCCGTCGGCAAGATAGAAGGTGTCGAGGGTCAGGCGCGATGTCTGGCGTGCCACCAGCGGACCCGACATCTGATCGCGTATGTCGGAGAGGTTCTGCGAGAAGTCGACCGTCTCAAATCCACGCAGGCGGACGATGAACGACTTGTTTTCGGCGATATCCTGCACGGCGATGAACGCCACGGTGCCGTCGTCGTTCATAGTCATGGTGCGGGGGCGCAGGTTGACCTGTGAGTTGAGGCCGGTGTTGTTGACATAGAGCGGCGACCAGAGTATGAGACCGTTCCAGAGGCCGTTGGCCATATTGGTGGCGTCGTAGACGCGGGTGAAGTCGGGAGCGTTCCAGCAGATATAGACACCCCAGCGGCGCGGGTTGGACGAATCGCGGGCGATGACCATCATACGGCTCTGGATGGGGTTCTTGACGCGCAGCGTGGCATCGGCGCGCTGGGCTTTCTTGAACACATACTCGAAGGGATAACCGGCGTTGCCCTCGCTGAGGACGTTGACCTTGTCGCCGGCGAGGATGCGGAACGAGGCGCCGCGGCCGGTGCCGACGGCGATGGTGTCGTTGTCGCGGGGATTGGCGGCGCGCTCGATATAGACGGCGCGTGTGGTGCCGGGCAGGGCGAGCCAGATGGTGTCAAAGGGGCTGCCGGCGCCGCCGCGCTGGCGCATGATGTAGCCCATGGTGTCTATACGCACATCGATGCTGTCGTTGAAGATCTCGTCATGGTCGGTCTCCCAGAAATACATCTGGCCGATCGAGGGGCCGCCGCCGAGGAGTTCCTGAGAGACGAAAGCCTTGTTGATGGTCCAGGTCTGGGTCTGCGTATAGTCCATATAGTCGGCATATGAACGGCCGAAGCGGCCATTCTCCGAGCTGACGAAGATGTTGCGGCGGCTCTGGGGATGGAGCTGCTGGAAGTTGGATGCGGCCACCTTGCCACCCGTACCGGTCCAAAGGATGTTGGCCGAATGGTTGATGTTGCCGAGCGAACCGTCGTCGTACCACGTGGTGGTGGCGACACCGCCGTTATGGGCGTCGCGGCTCTCGACGAAGGGGCAGGCGTTGGATACGGCACCGCTGATGACCGAACCGTCGGCAGCAACGGCGAGGCCGTTGATCTGCAGTGTGTTCAAGCCGTTGTTCTCGTTGTTGTAGACGGTGAAGTTGCTGGTCGAGTAGATGCCGCCGTCGGTGGCCATATAATAGCTCATGGCCTGATTGCGCCAAGCGGGGATAATTTGATGGATGCCCGAATGGACAAACATGATGTTGCTGTAGACCGACTGCATATAGTCGCCCGAGTTGAGCTCGCTCTCGGAGTAGGAGGTTCTCATCCACTGATAGAGGCCTTCGTCGGTGTAGCCGGTGCCCGACCAGATGGTGGAGCCGCCGACATAGATGTGGCGGGGGTTGCCCGGGTCGACCACGATGTCGCCGCAGACGGCACCGCTGGTGGTCGAGAAGGGTACCACCGTGGAGGTGGCCAGTTCGCGCCAGTTCTGCTGGTTGCGGGTGAGGTAGACGTTGTCGAGCATACCTGTCGAGTCGACGACGGCCACATAGAGATAGCTCGGGTCGCTCGGTGCGCAAGCCAGTTTGAGGTGGCTGCCGGCATGTCCGAAAGCGCCCATGGCGGGGGTGATGTCGACCGGGTTCACGCTCGAAGACGTGACATCGGAGATTTTATAGATGCTGCCGGCCACGGAGAAGAAGGCCATTTTCAGCTGACGGGCCACGACGAGTTTCTCGACGTTGCCGCTGAAGATGGTTTCGGGGGCCACATTCCAGTTGTCGTTCTGCACAGTGTAGCGGTAGAGGCCAGTATTGCTGGCCACGTAGAAGTAGAGCTTGCCGTTGCGGTAGACATAGTCCATGGCGTGGACGGCGGCAAAGCGGCTGTCGGCGCCCGTGGGCTTGGTGTTGGGAATTTCCTCGATGCTGAAGTCGTTGGGGTCGAGACGGAAGATACCCTTGCCGAGGACCGACATGCGGCTGTACGAGCTGCCGATCTGGAACTGGTCGTCGCCGGTGCCGATAAAGACGGTGTAGTCAGGGCCCGGACCTTGCACCATGGCACTCACCGGCAGTATATCCTGCACGTTGTCGTCGTTGGTGTAGGGCACGAAATGCCATGCAGCCAGATTGGAGCCGCGCATGGGATCCATGCCAGCCACATTGTAGATGTTCTCGATGCGTGCAAAGTCGTCGGACTTCACATAGATACCGCCCGAATAGGCACCTGCAATGATAGTTGTGTGACTGGCATCGCTCTCGTCGAGCACGAGGCTGGACATCTGTCCGCCAACGTTGGACGGTCCGATTTCGTAGAACCGGTTCTGGGCGTCGACAGAGCCTCCAACCAAAGTCAAAAAGCCTACAAACAAGCCTAAGAGTACTTTGTTACTTTTCATAAGGTATTAATAATTAATTAGATATTTCAATTCCGTTCTATTCAATTAATGCACAAAGATACAAAAAAATCCTTATATATGGTACTTTTATTCATTTTTTTTGTTTTTTTTTGATTTCCATCCCAGCACCACCCCCACCCTTTCGGCCCAGTGCCGAACCTGCACTCGCCCGAAGCGCAGAGCGATACGGAAGATGTTAATTTTTCATAACCTTAACTTAATTTACGTTAAACATCACATAGCCACCCATAAGCAGCCCAAACCCGTATCCAGAGCGCATATCAACGATACATCAACGATATATCAACGATATATCAACGAT
>JAFVWV010000010.1 GCA_017501495.1 Bacteroidales bacterium
CGGCGAAGGTCATGGTGCCGATTTCGTCGGTGTTGGCGCGGAAATAGGCATTGACATTGAGCATGCCGAAGCCCATGATGTACTTGCTCCAGGCGGCCTCGAGGTTGTGGGTGTAGGACATGCGCAGATTGGGGTTGCCGGTCGAGTAGGAGTAGTCGTCGTAGATGTTGAAGTCGTAGTACTTCGAGAAGTCTTCGCTGTGGGCGAAGCGGCGGGTGTAGCTCAGGCTGTAGGAGGTGAAGTTCTTGGCCTGGTAGCTGAGGTGGATGGAAGGGACAAAGCCCGGGAAGGCGGTATCGATAAGCACGCGGTCGTTTATCCCGGGATGCTCGATATAACCCTGGGCGAAGTCCTCCTCGAAGCGCATGCCGAGCTTGGCCGTAAAGCCGCCCCAGCGCTTCTGCAGCGTGGCATAGGCCGCCACGTTCTGGAAGTCGGTCGCCGCATCGAACGAGCGCAGCGCGATGTTGTCGTAACTTCCCGCAGCGCCCATGGTGTCCATCGTCTGGCCGATGCTGCTGTGCGCATAGCCCAGCGTGGCACCGGCGGCCAGCTCGAAGTTGTGCTTCAGCGGGTGCACATAGTCGAGGCTGAGGTTCAGGTGCGGGTTTTGGTTGTAGCTCCCGTCGCGGCGGAAGAGGGTGTCGCGCAGCGGGTCGCGATAGGCGAACGAGCTGGTGCTGGTGCCTCTGTTACTGGAGGTGTTGCCGTTGAGCGACAGCGAGAGCTTGCGCCCCGTGGTGTCGAAGCGGTGCTCGAGCCAGGCGCCCATGTAGCCGCCCCAGAACATGCCGTCGTCGTTCGAGTGCTCGTAGCGGTAGCCGAGGTTGAGGGGCGAGGGGTACTCGTAGTAGTCGAGGTCGACAGTGCTGTGGTTGCGCCCCCAGTAGGGGTAGATGCCGGCCCAGGTGGCCAGGTTGGTCTTTTCGCTTATCTTCCAGTTGAAATTCAGACCAGTGTAGCCTCCGATGTTGCGGTTGCGTATGGTGTCGAAGTGACTCTGATAGCGACTGGTGTCGCCCGCAGCGTCCAGCAGCGTCGACGTGCCGTCGGAGTACATGTTGTGTACAGCGACGTTGGCGTTCACATAAATGTTCATGTCGAACCGCTCGTTGGCATAGACATACGAGGCCCAGGGCGAGAAGCTCGGCATGGTGTTGGCGCGGAAGCCGAGGCTGAGGAATTCGTTGCGCTTCACGGTCTGGTTGGTGACGATGTTGATCACGCCGCCATTGGTCGAGTAGCGCGCCGAGGGGTTGGTGATGACCTCGATGCGCTCTATGGCGTTGGCCGGCAGGGTCTTGATGTACTGCTTCAAGGCCTCCTCGTTCATGTGCGAAGGCTGGTCGTTGATCCATATCTCGACGCTGCTGACGCCGCGCAGGGTGATGTTGCCCTCGGCATCGACCTCGACGCCGGGCGCATTCTGCAGAGCGTCGCTGGCCGTGCCGGTCTGTATGCTGGCGTCCTCTTTGGTGTTGTACATATTCTTCTCGCCGTCCATCACATACATCGGCTTCTCGGCCACCACCTCGACCTCGTCGAGCACCGCGCCGCGCATCATGCGTATCTCCACATCGCCGTTCCGGCCCACTTTGTCCACGCTTTCCATATAGGTCTGGCAGCCGACGAACGAGGCCTGCAGCAGATAGGCAGTCGTGTCGGCAGCCTCGATGGCGAAACGTCCGTCCATACCCGTGGTGGCACCACGCATGAATATGGTATCGCTCGCACGCATAAGGGCCACGTTGACGAAGGGCATCGGCTCGCCGTCGGCGTCGACCACGCGTCCGCCGACCTTCAGTGTCTGGGCCTCCAAAGCACCCCCGAAAGCGAATATGGCCAATGTGGCCGACATCATCATTTTTACTAACTTACTGGTTCTCATTGTTTAATCTTATTATTGTTTCGGTGTATTAGTTCACTAAGACACTGCAAAAGTAATACACTTCTCCGGGACGGCAAAATTATTTAACACTTTTTAACTCTATTTAACACTTTTTAAGTTAAAACGGCATCCCAACCCCTGAAAACGCCTATTCCAAGCCGCTGTTTTACAGCACTCAAGAGGGCATATCAACGATACATCAACGATATATCAACGATATTTCGACGATTGCAATCGTTGAAATATCGTTGATATATCGTTGATGTATCGTTGATATGCGCTCTCGGTAGGCTCTTGGACCCACAGACGGACCGCTCCTGGTGGATTAAAAAAAATTAAACAATGTTAAAGTGTTTGCAAATAAGAGGGAATATGTGTAGGTTTGCATGTCGGTTTAAACACTGACGCCTTACGATAAGCAGTTACGTTACAACACTTTACAATATAAAAACAACAATCAAACAATACACAGAATGAAAAGACACGTTACACTGACGCTCCTCGCGCTGATGGTCTTCGGACTGGGCGCACAGGCGCAAGACACGCTGACTGTGGCCGAAGGGTCGTACATGGTGGAGAACGCACCGCTCGCCCACTACTTTCCCGATGGGCAGCAGCACACGCAGATGATCTATCCGGCCGAGATGCTGCAGGGACTCGAGGGCCAGATGGTGACCTCGATGGTGTTCCACATGATGAACCCCACGACGATATACAACGGCTCGCCCACCATAGTGCGGCTCGGCAGCACGACCCAGACCACCTTTGCCGCAACGAATGAATCGGCATTCCTGCCCACGGCGGGGATGACCGTTGTCTTCAGCGACACGATACACACCGTCGACTCGACGCTGACAATCGTCTTCAGCGAGCCCTACGTCTACAGCGGCGGCAACCTGCTGATCGACTTCTTCTACGACGGCCAAGGCCCGATGTCCGGCGCGGGCGGAGAATTCTACGGCGTCGGCACCGGCCAGCGCACATGCCTGATGCGATACTACTATCCGGAATACGACGAATCGGATGTCTACGGACCCTCCATGCTGCCCATGGTCAGCTTCGTCTACGAGGAAGCTGGCGACGTGTGCCTGCCGCCCACGGGCTTCACCGTGGCCAACATCACGCCCCACACAGCCGACATCAGCTGGACGCCGCGCGGCGAGGGGCAGACCGTGATCCTCGGCATGAACGGCGAGGTGCTGTACGAGGGCTCCGACACGGCCTACGCGCTCAGCGGCCTGAATTCCGAAACGGAATACACGGTGACCCTGCAGGCGATCTGCGAGGGGGGCGACAGCAGCGCGGTGCTGCAAGCGGTCTTCACCACGGGCATAGCATGCTTCACGCCGACGGGCTTCGCGGTCGACAACACGACGGCGACGAGCATCGGATTCCACTGGGTGGACGAGAACGCCAGCGCCTGGGCGATAAGCATCGACGGCGAGACGGTGGAGGAGTCGTGGGGCACGACGAGCTACACGGCCAGCGGGCTGCAGCCCTCGCGCGGCCACACGATAAGCATACGCGCCAACTGCGGCGACGAGGGCTTCAGCCAGCCGTTAGACACGATAGTGCCCACCCTCTGCGGCACGATCACCGACATGCCGGCGAGCTTCGGCTTCGAAGAGGGGGTGCTCTACTGCTGGACCCCGACGGGCGACAACTGGAGCGTGGCCACGACGACGGCCAGCAAGAGTTCGCACAGCGGCTTGCATATGCTGCAGAACGGCTCGCGCTACGACAACAACCAGCCGCAGAGCATCATGATGCCGCAGATAGCGATACCGGACGAGGCGGAGGGCCTGCAGCTCTCGTGGTACGCGGCCGCACAGGGCGGCAACGTGGCCTACACGCCGGTCACGTACGAAGTCTACGTGGGCCCGGCCGACGCCGAATACTTCGACGAGACGACATTCGACCTGATGCTCACGGACACGCTGACGGTGAGCAACGCGTACGTGAAGCGCACGATAGAGATGGCGGCCTATGCCGGGGAGACGGTCACGGTGGCCTTCCGCCACACGACAGGCCCGGCAACGACAATGATGTCCGTGTGGAGCTACCTGCTGATCGACGACGTGCTGATGGAATACGACATGGTGCCGGACCCGGTGATCGGGCGCTACAGCTACCGCTACGGCTCGCCGGACGCCTGCGTCATGGTGGGCGAAGAATCACGCTTCGAAGCATGGCTGGAAAGCGGCTCGGACGAAGGGCTGGTCTACAGCTGGACATCGAAGATGGCGGAAGCGGGGCTGGCCGAAGTCGAAGCGAGCGACGGGGTGCTGACAGCGGTCTACAGCACGGGCGGACGCGACACGATCACCCTTGAGGTCAGCAACCTCTACGGCAGCGCCACGCGGACGCTGATGGTCAACATCGACACCTTCGACCTGGCCACGCTGCCCTTCAGTGCGAACTTCAACACCACCAACGGGGCGCCGGTGCAGTTTGCCAAATGGTGCAACGTGAGCCTGGACAGCAGCAGCACGAGCGCCTTCCGCCTCTTCACGCCCTCGTACGACGGCATCTACGCCGTCGGTTCCTACGCACTGCCCGACAGCGGACAGACCGACGTGATGCTCGTGAGCCCGGCCATCGCCGTGCCCGAACAGACGATCAACATGAGCCTCCTCTACTACGTCAACGCGCGCAGCACGGACGAGACCCCCGGCACCTACGAGGTGCTGATTTCGACCAGCGGCCGCAGCAGCTATATGTACTTCACCGACACGGTGCGGCGCGACACGGTGGCCCCCGGCAACGAGTACACGCACCGCTCGGTGCCCCTGACGGGCTACGCCGGCGACACGGTGTACCTGGCCTTCCGCAACACCTCGCGCGGAGTGCAGAGCCTGTCCATCGACGCCATAGAGATACGCGAAGCCTTCGAGCCGGTGGTGACCATCTCAGGAGCACCGCAGACGGCCAATGCCGGCGACACGGTGGTGCTCAGCGCCGTGCTCACGGAGGGCGTGCTCGACAGCGTTGCCTACAGCTGGACATCAACGATGCTCGCCGCCGGACTGGCCGACACCACGATGCTCCACGACAGCGTGATGGTCATAGTCTACACCGACGGCGGCACAGACCATGTCAGCGTCACCGCCACCAACGCCTTCGGCACCTCGACCGCCACAGCCGACTACATCGTGCGCAACTGCCAGCCTGTCGCCGCCCTGCCGTGGGAGCCCAACCTCGGCTCTTCGGCAGCACTGCTCTGCTGGGACATGCTCGACATCGACGGCGACAACCGCACCTGGATGTCGGCCACCGACCACCTCTACGGCCGCTACAACGACAACGGTCCCGACGACTGGGCCATCACCCCGGCCATCATCATCCCGACCGATATCGACAGCGTGGCCCTGACCTACACCGTTGTAGGCAACATCTCCGGCAACCTGGCGTCGCACTACGAAGTGCGCCTCGCGACCGTAAACAGCACCGACACCGCCGACTTCGACGTGCTGCTGCTTGACGAAAGCATCGACAGCACCGCCGACCGCGTCGTGCCGCTCGGACAATGGGCCGGTGACACCGTCCGCCTGGCATTCCGCCACCTGAACACAGCCGACGACAACGGCATCAACCTCTACAGCATCGCCGTCCGCGACATGAACGTGCCCGTCGTCGAAATCGACGGTCCCGAAGAGACCATAGCCGAGATTGAGACCTACTACACCGCCACACTGACATTCGGCGCCGGCGACAACATCAACTACATCTGGAGCTCGGTCATGAACGATGCCGGATTAGCCTCCATGACCACCAACAGCGAGCAGATGAGCATCACCTACGACACCCACGGCACTGACACCATCCGCGTGACCGTAGACAACGGCTACAGCACCACCACCGCCACATACACTGTCACGGTGGCCGCCGCCCCATGCCATACGCCCACCGACCTCGTCACCGACACCGCCGACACCGCTTCGGTCAGCTTCAGCTGGACTCCCGGCCGCGACGAAGCCGAATGGGAGGTCACCGTCGGCACAACGGTGGTCATAGTCGACGAACCGCACCACACCGCCGAAGGCCTCGCCGCCGACACCACATACCTCGTGCTGGTGCGCGCCATCTGCAGCGAAGGCGACACCAGCATGGCCCTGACCGGCATGGTGAGCACCACCGCTCCCGAACCCGGACCTGGTCCCGGCCCCGGCCCCGAGCCCGGCGATGGCATTGAAGACGCCGAAGGCCTGACCTTCAGCCTCTACCCCAACCCGGCAAGCGACATCGTCACAGTGGAATGCGTCGAAAACGCAACGGTGACAGTCTCCGACATCAATGGCCGCATCGTCTATACCAGCACCGCAGCCGCCACGACCCACCGCATCGACGCCTCGCTGCTGCCAAAAGGCACATGCTTCGTGCGCGTCACCACATCCGAAGGCTCGTCTGTCGGCAAACTGATAGTCCGCTAAAGACAAAGTTTTTTCAACAATAAGGCAATAAAAACGGCAATACGCCGTTTTTATTGCTGTTTTTTATATGTATCTATCAATCCATCAATAAAAAAAACAATATGGAACAAAACATCGGCAACGCCTTCGACCATCGCGACACGCTGCACTTCTTCCGCCGCTGGTGGCGCCTGCTTGCAATAGTCTTCGTGGTGGCAGCCATCGTCTCCGCAGCTGTGGCTTGGCTCATCAAGCCCTACTACAAATCGTCGGCCGTCATCTTCCCCACAAGCAGCAACCGCATCTCTAAAGCCATCATGGACTACCATTACAGCCTCGACTTTATGGACTACGGCATCGAGCGCGACTGCGAATACGCCATACAGATACTCAGCTCAAAGCGCATGCAGCAGGCCGTGTGCGACCACTTCAACCTCATGGAGCACTACGCCATTCCCGAAGGGCCGCACCGCCAATTCAAACTGGAAAAGCAATACCGCAGCAACATCACCGTCAAGCGCACCGAATTTCTCGGCGTCGAAATCGGCGTGCTCGACCAAGACCCCGAATGGGCAGCCATGATAGCCAACTATATGGCCGCCATGTACGACACCCTCTGCCACGAGATACACCACGACCGCGCCGTGGGCGCCGCCGAGGCCATGAACAGCGTCTGCGCACAACTGGAGCACGAGATCGACTCTCTGTCGCAACTGCCGCAGACCTCATGGCGCACCAAGCTCATAAGCGACAAATGCGAGCAACTGGCCGACCTGCAAACACGATGCACACAGGTCAACGTGGACCGCGACCTCGAGGTGAGCTACAAATATTCCGTCGACCAGGCCGTAGTAGCCGACAAAAAAGCCTATCCCAAACGCATGCTCATCGTGCTGGCCGGAAGCCTCGGCGCCGTAGTGGTATGCATCTTCGGCCTGCTCATCTTCTGCCCCGTCAAGAAAGAAGACTGACCCTGATTCACACTCCATGCAAATGGCTGCCTGGCTAAAAGAGAACAAAGGGGTGCTGCTGACACTGGCACTGACGCTGCTGTTTCTGGCAGCCGAGGCGCTGGTGTTCTACTATAAAGGCGGCTTTCTGGTATCGCTGGTGCCGCTTGGGCTGCTTGTGGTGTGGCTTTTTGTGCGCCGCTTCGAGGAAGGCCTGCTCAGCATGGCTTTGCTCACACCATTCGCTGTCAACGTGGCATTGATGCCCGGAATGGAGCTCTCGATGCCGGTAGAGCCGATGATGATACTCTTCTCGCTGATGTTCTTCTTCCGGGTGCTGGTGGCCCACAACTACGACATGCGGCTGCTGCGCCACCCGGTGAGCATCCTGCTTCTGGCATCTTTGACGTGGATGGCCGTCACGAGCTGCACATCGGCACTTCCATGGGTCTCATTCAAATACACTCTGGCACGCATTTGGTTCGTGGTTCCGTTCTTCTACGCGGCCGCGCAGATTTTTCGCAGCCGCGACCGCATACGCCAGTTCTTCTGGGCCTACGCCATCGGGCTCGGGGTGGTGATACTGATAGCCACCAGCAAGACCCTCGGCAACTTCAGCGACCTGCAGACCCTGCACCGCGTGATGAAGCCCTTCTACAACGACCATACCGCCTACGGCTGCGCCATAGCGCTGATGCTTCCGGCGGCATTCTATTTTATTTTCTCCAAACGTCGCACCGGCTGGCAGCGGGTGTTGACGCTGTTGCTTTTCGCCGGGCTGTGCGTCGGCCTCTTCTTCAGCTACTGCCGCGCCGCATGGCTCAGCGTGCTGGGGGCCATCGGCGTATACGTGCTCATCCGCATGGGCATGAAGGTCAAATGGATGGTGGTGCTCTTCGGCATAGGAGTGGGAGCCTTCTTTGTGTACCAAAGCGATGTGCTGTACAAGCTGGGCAAAAACCATCAGGACAGCAGCTATGAGCTGGCCGACCAGATCAAGTCCATCTCGAACATCAGCACCGACGCCAGCAACATCGAGCGGCTCAACCGCTGGGCGTCGGCCATGCGCATGTGGAAAGAAAAACCTGTGCTCGGCACAGGCCCCGGCACATACCAGTTTCTCTATGGCAGCTACCAGAAGAGCTACCAGCTCTCGACCATCAGCACCAACGCCGGCGACTTGGGCAACGCCCACAGCGAATACATCGGACCGATGACCGAACAGGGGCTGCCTGGGGTGCTGCTCGTGGCGGCGCTGTTTCTGTGCACTTTCGCCACCGGCGTGCGCATCTACCGCACGGCCAAGGACCACGACGTGGGCTTGATGGCGCTGGCCTTCACCCTCAGCCTGCTGACCTACTACATTCACGGCGTGTTCAACAATTTCCTGGACACCGACAAGCTCTCGGTGCCATTCTGGGCATTCACCGCCGCCGTTGTGGCGCTCGATGTCTACAGTGAAAAGAAAGACGCTTCAAGCCTATGAAGCGCAGCATAGCCATATTCATTTTTATAGTATGCGGGGCCGTCAGCGCCGCACAGACGCCGACGCTGCGACACCGATGCTGGGACATCGACCTCGTGCCGCAGGCCGGCTCCCCTACCCTGCAAGTGCCGCTGATGGCGGCCCGGCAAGACACCGGCGTGCTGATTGTGCAGATGGCGCAGCAATACATCGGCACCCCCTACCGCTTCGGCGGACGCACGCCCAAGGCCTTCGACTGTGCCGGCTTCGCCCTTTTCCTTTACAAGCATTTCGGACACAACCTTCCCGGCTGGAGCGGCGCTCAGGCCAAACTCGGAGTCGAAGTGTCCGACACCCGCAACCTGCAGCCCGGCGACCTTGTCTTCTTCGGCGGTCGCGGCAACAAGAAGGTGGTAGGCCACACCGGCATAGTGGTCGACGCCGACCCCGAGAAAGGCACCTTCCGGTTTATCCATGCTTCAACCGGAGCCGGAGTCATCATTTCCAAAAGCACAGAAGATTACTACAAAGCGCGCTATATCACCGCCCGGCGTATATTGATGTAGCTATTCGTCGCTGGTGTCGCTGATGAAGCGGCGGTAGGCGCTGAAGGTGTTGGCGCGCGAAAGGAAGCCCAGATAGTTGTCGTTGGCGTCGACCACCACGAGGTTGTAGCGGTCGCCGATTTTGAATTTTTCGACCACGTCGCTCAGCGTGTCGGTGCTGCGCACGATGTCGCCCTCGCTCATGGGGTGCATCAGGTCGTCGACCACCACGCTGTCGTACAGCTCAGGCCTGAAGATAATCTGGCGCACATCGTCGAGCACCACCACGCCGACAAACTTGTCGTCGTCGGTCAGCACGGGGAAGACGTTGCGGCGCGAGGTCTGGATGACCTCGACGAGGTCGCGCAGGGTGTTGCCGCTGCGGACGATGACGAAGTTGGTCTCAATCAGGCTTTTCATATCGAGCAGGTGCCAGGCCGAAGCGTCTTTGTCGTGGGTCAGGAGGTCGCCGTGTTCGGCCAGCTTGCGGGCATAGATGGAGTGGCGTTCGAAGGGCGAGACACAGAGGTAGGTGACGGCCGACGTGGCCAGCAGCGGCACAAGGAGGCCGTAGCCGCCAGTGATTTCGGCGATGAGGAAAGTGGCCATGAACGGGGCGTGCATGACGCCGGTCATGACCGCGGCCATGCCGACGAGAGCGAAGTTGGCCGTGTCCTGCGGCGGAAGGCCGAGGGTATTGCCCAGCATGGCGACGAAGTAGCCGCTCAGACCGCCCAGCACGAGCGAGGGGCCGAAGGTGCCGCCCACGCCGCCGGCGCCGATGGTCGATGCGGTGGCGACGGCCTTGAGCACTATCAGTGCCAGCAGCACGCCGAGCGTGGCCCAGGCATTGCCCGCCAGCGAGCGGTAGGGCGCGCCGGCAAAGACGCTGTCGGGGTTGCCGTGCAGCAGGTCGGTGACGGTGGCGTAGCCTTCGCCGTAGAGCGGCGGGAAGAGGTAGACCATAAGACCCAGCAGCACGCCGCCTATGGCCACCCGCACCCACATATTGCCACGGCGCGAGAACCAGGACTCGACCCGGTCTGTGACTCGCAGGAAATAGAGCGACACCGCGGCGCAGAACACTCCGAGCACCGCATAGAACGGCAGCTGCGAGAGGCCGAACGGCTGCCCCACCTCGAAGGTGAACTGCACGCCCGTGCCCATCAGGAAGTAGGCCACCGTGGCGGCCGAGAGCGACGAGATGAGCAGCGGCAGGGCCGTAGTGGCAGTCAGGTCGAAGAGGAATACCTCGAGCACAAACATGATGCCGGCAAACGGAGCCTTGAAGATGCCCGCTATGGCACCGGCGGCGCCGCAGCCGAGCAGCAGGCGCACGCTCCTGGGGCTCAGGCGCAGCCAGCGGCCTATATTGCTGCCGATGGCCGAGCCGGTGGAGGCTATCGGGGCCTCGAGACCCACCGAGCCGCCGAAGGCCACCGTGAGGGTCGACGCCACAAGCGAGGTCCACATGTTCTTGCGCGGCAACTCGCTGTTGTTGCGGCTGATGGCCAGCAGGACGCTGGGCAGGCCATGCCCTATGTCGCCCCGCACCACATATTTGACGAAAAGCACCGTGAGCACTATGCCCAGCAGCGGCAGGAACATCGCGACATAGGCCGAGCCCGATTCGGCCAGGCGGGCCACTGTGCGCCCTGCCAGATGGACGATATTCTTCAACCCCACGGCAGCCAGGCCGCTGAGCAGACCCACGACCACGGCCAGCAGCAACACGGTGTTCTGCTCGCTCATGTGGCGCAGGCGCCAACGGTGTATGTCACGATAGACTTTCATTTTTTTAACAAAAATCAGGTTGCAAAGATACGAAAAGTTTCCAAACCGCGTTATTAATTTATGAAAATTTAAAATATCAACCCTTATGAAGAGAATGATTTTACCCGTCGCCGCAGCGGCTATGTTGCTGACTTCGTGTGTGTCTCTGAGCGAGATGGAAGCCCTTCAGGCCCGCTACGACCAGACCTCGAAACTCTACAACCAGTCGCAGCAGGAGCTGCTCGAAATCAAAGAGGAGAACGCCGAACTGACGCGCCAGAACCAGAGCCTCAACGCCGAGATGGGCGACCTGGCCGGCACGCGCCGCAACTGCGAGCGCACCGTGGACAGCCTCAACCGCCGCATCGAGCAGATGACCCACCACTACGACACCACGATGGAGAACTACGTGCAGGAGGTGGCCGGCAAGAGCCGCGACCTGACCCGCGCGCAGAACCTGCTCAGCGCCCGCACCAAGGAGCTCAACGACAAGGAGCGCGAGCTGCAGGCCCGCCAGACCGAGCTGCAACAGCAGCAGGAAGACTTCAACCTGCAGCGCAGCGAGCTGCTGGCCAAGCAGAAACAGCTGCAGGCCGAAGAGGCCGCCGCACGCGCCCAGCTCGAAGCCAAGGAGAGAGAACTCGAAGCCGTGCGCGAGAGCGTGACCAAAGCCCTCACCGGATTTGCCGACAAGGGCCTCAACGTCGAGACCAAAGACGGCAAGGTCTACGTGCTGATGGAGAACAAGCTGATGTTCCCCTCGGCCAGCTGGACCGTCAGCAAAGAAGGCCAAAACGCCATCAAGGAACTGGCCAAAGCCCTCGAACAGGACACCACCCTGCACATCATGGTCGAAGGCCATACCGACAACGACGCCTACCGCGGCTCGACCGCCGTCAAGGACAACTGGGACCTCAGCGTGATGCGTGCCACAGCCATCGTCAAGCTGCTCATGCAGCACGGCCCCGGCATCAACCCCTCGCGCGTTGAAGCCTGCGGCCACGGCGAATACGCACCCCGCGTGGCCAACGACAGCCCCGAGCACAAAGCCATGAACCGCCGCACCGAGATCATCATCACCCCCAACATCGAGGGTCTGCTCCGCGCCATGGAGAGATAAAACACCGAAAGATGCACCGACCAAGCCGCAGGCATACGTCTGCGGCTTTTTTTGTCGCGAAAAAATGATTTTTTTCGATTTCCAGGCCGTTTTTACGCTTCGCGGCACCCTCTCCAACCCCTTGGCGCACAGCCACCGGGAGCCACCCCCTCCTTATCCGCTCTTACTCCCCTCCTTACCCGCGCTATACAAAAAATCACTCCGGTAGGCAATAAAATAGCGCGGGCTACGTTATGACAAATGGAAAATAACTCCTAAAACCTTATAAATATGGCAAAACAAGCAGACGGAGCCATGGGCGGATACCGTGGCAAACTCGGCCCGACAGTGGGCTACATGTGGAACGGCATCTGGTGCGTGCGCGCGCGGCCCGAGAAGGTGCCCAACCCCAAGACACAGAAACAAAACGACCACCGCACCCTGTTCAAGCAGGAGGTGCAGCTGGCCTCGACCATGCACTGGGTGGTCGAAGAAGGGCTGACCGCGACGGCCCGCGAGCGCCGCATGACGGGCTACAACCTCTTCGTAAAACTCAACCAGCAGGCTTTCAGCCTGAAAGACGGACAGCTGGCGGTCGACTACACGCGGCTGCAAGTGGCTGCCGGCGGGCTGGCCCCCGTGGCCTTCGGCGAGCCGGTCTGCGACAAAGACTGCGTGCTCTCCGTCACCTTCGCCAAGAACCCGACCCACGGAGTGTCTGACAACTACGACAGCGTGAAGCTCTACATCTACTGCCCCGACAAGGGCGAAGGCTTCGTCAGCAACGGCGACTACCGACGCACGCAGCGCTGCTCCGTGGTGCTGCCCGAATGGATGCTGGGCCACGAGGTGCACATCTACGGCTACGTGCGCAACTCGCACGGTTTCAGCTCCGACAGCCAATACATCGGCTCCTTCACCCCGCAGCAGGGCGTGGCCGTCAGCCCCGAAACAGCAGCCCCCGCAGCGGCAGCCCTGACCGCCGACGGCCTGGCCGTCGACCCCGCCACCGGCGAAATCCTCAACGCCGCTCCCCACCCAACAGCCAACAAGCAGACAGCCACGAAGAAAAGCGCCGCCCCAAAAAGCACCCGCAAGGTCAAGCGCGAGTGACAAATATTTAGGATGCCCCCGAAGACTCGGACTGGGACGTCATCGTGCTACCCAACAAGCCGCCGATGCCACACATGGAGCGCTACAGGATTGCGAACGAACTGTTGGACAAAGGCTTCGGCATGGGCGAAGGAATCAACACAACGGTATATACCATAGACCAATGGAACGCGGCTCCTCCATCGTTATTCAAAAAAAAAAACGTAAGAGAGGAGGGGATAAAACCATGAGTCTTTCGAACGAAGAAATGTTAAAAGTGCTACACACGTAGCACTTTTTTTTGTACACATAAGAAATTGTTTGTAATTTTGCATCGGATTTGTACCGTCCGATACAAAGACAGACTGTTATCGCAATCGGTGCAGGCTTACTATACACCATAAAAAAAGAGACGATCAAACATACATAACCGTAATAAAGTTCAGATAATGAAAAAAATATTCTTGTTTTTGGTTACCAGTATTGTTTGCTGCACCCTGTATGCACAAACGAAATCAGAACTTAAACCAGCCTACAAATATCGGGCCGACATACCCAAGTCGGTGCTCAAGGAGACACGTTCATGGCCAGACAAATACGGCATTCTGCATCACGACTGGATAGAGAACCTGAACGGTAAATCGATAGATCTACAGGGGAACGTGCTTTTCCCGCAATACAACTATACCCGGCTTGAGCGACACTGCGGCGGCAGGTTCTGGGTGATGACCATCGACGGCAAAAAAGGCGTTGTAGACAACGAGGGGAAAGTGCTCGTCCCGTTCGAGTACAATACCATCAGCTTCTACAATATCAATTACGGCATAGTGAGGGCATGGAAGAAAGGGGAAATGGGAGCCGGAAAATATTTCAAGATTGCAGAAGAATTACCATTCCAAGAGGTGTGGGATGCTGACACCACCACTTTCCACAGCAACGTATGGATCGACCGCTTTGCATGCTTCTACAACAAAGGACAATACCGCAAGGCCCAGTATTGCTTGGACTACTACACACGATTCGAACAGACCGACATGTACAGTACAAAAACCTTACCCCTATTCAAGCAAACCCGCTACCACATGCTCAATCTTGAACAGCGAAAGGAATATAGCACGGTCATCTCCTTTGTAAAAGAGAGCAGACTGCCGGGCACAAACTACGATGCTTCAAAAATGGCCCTTGAACTAAACAAAACCGATATCTACACATCAAAACAACTTGAAGCAGTCAACCAAGAGATAGAATACATCAACGACATATATTACGAGTGCATTAGAGGGGTGGCTCGACAGGCCGAAGTGAAAGAGCGCCGCGAGAAAGCTGCCATTGCGGCAGCCGCAATACTCGGGGCAGCCGCCGTGACCACAGCCGCCGTCGTCAGCGAACAGCAGGCAAAAAAAGCCGAGCAAGAGCGCAAGGCAAAACAGAGCCAACAATCCGCTTCGACAGCCACAAGCAAAATGTCGAAGACAGCTGCGTCGTTCGCAAAAGACAAAGGCGAGCCGGCCAGCACTGGCACCACTGTAGATGATGACGATGACGACGACCCAAATTACGGCGAAGTAGAGGTGGAGGAAATTCACGTCACCTGTGACCGCTGCAACGGAAGCGGGAAATGTCAGGAATGCGGAGGCACCGGCCATACTGACGGCATCGGAGGACACACAGAGAGCTGCCATGCCTGCCAACACGGCAAATGCGTCGGCTGTCAAGGCAGAGGATATAACATCAAATACAGATAACCGTTTCCGTCCAAATGTTAAAAGTGCTACCCACGTAGCACTTTTTTGCTTCCATGTCGAAAATAAAACGTATCTTTGCACATTAATATAAAACGGAAAATATGAGCCTGAAAATTGTAGTACTTGCCAAACAAGTGCCTGACACACGCAACGTTGGCAAAGACGCCATGACGCCGGAGGGCACAGTGAACCGCGCCGCCCTGCCGGCCATTTTCAACCCCGAAGACCTCAACGCACTGGAGCAGGCGCTCCGCATCAAAGAGCAGCAGCCCGACGTCACGGTGGGCCTGCTGACCATGGGTCCGCCACGCGCCGGCGAGATTATCCGCGAAGGCCTCTACCGAGGCGCCGACACCGGCTGGCTGCTGACCGACCGCCTCTTTGCCGGAGCCGACACCCTGGCCACAAGCTATGCGCTGGCCACGGCAATCAAGAAAATAGGCGACGTAGACCTCGTCATCGGCGGCCGCCAGGCCATCGACGGCGACACGGCCCAAGTGGGTCCGCAGGTGGCCCAGAAGCTGGGCTTGAACCAAGTGACCTACGCCGAGGAAATCCTCAAGATAGAGAACGGCAAAGCCACCATCCGCCGCATGATCGACGGCGGCGTCGAGGTGGTGGAGGCCCCGCTGCCGCTGGTGGTGACCGTCAACGGCAGTGCCGCCGAGTGCCGCCCCGCCAACGCCAAGCTCGTGATGAAGTACAAACACGCCGCCTGCCCGCTCGAAGTGGCCGACGACGACCCCCGCAAGGCCCTGCGCGCCGAGCGCCCCTACCTCAACCTCACGCAGTGGAGCGTGGCCGACGTCGACGGCGACGCCAGCCAATGCGGCATGAGCGGCTCGCCCACCAAGGTCAAAGAGGTGCAGAGCATCGCCTTCCAAGCCAAGGAAAGCAAGACCATGGACGGCAGCGACGAGAACATCAACAGTCTCATCGTCGAATTGTTGAACGACAAAATCATCGGATAATGAATAACGTATTTGTATATATAGAAATCGAGGGCACGGAGGTGCGCGAAGTGAGCCAGGAATTGCTGACCAAGGGCCGCAAGCTGGCAAACGAACTGGGCGTGGAGCTCCATGCCATCGTCATCGGCACAGGCATCAAAGGCAAAGTGGAAGACCAGATACTGCCCTACGGAGTCGACAAACTCTTCGTCTTCGACGGCCCGGCACTCTTCCCCTACACCTCGGCCCCTCACACGGATATCGTGGTGAACCTCTTCAAAGAAGAACAGCCCCAGATCTGCCTCATGGGAGCCACGGTCATCGGGCGCGACCTCGGTCCGCGCGTCAGCAGCAGCCTCACCAGCGGCCTGACCGCCGACTGCACGCAGCTCGAGATAGGCCCCTACGAAGACAAGAAGAGCGGCAAGGTCTATCAGAACCTGCTCTACCAGATACGTCCCGCCTTCGGCGGCAACATTGTGGCCACCATCGTCAACCCCGACCACCGTCCGCAGATGGCCACGGTGCGCAGCGGCGTCATGCAGAAAGCCCTCTACGAGGGTGCCTGCAAGAAAGAGGTCGCATACCCCGAAGTGGGCAAATATGTCGGCCCTGAGGCCTTTGTGGTCAAGGTGCTCGACCACCATGTTGAGGCTGCAAAGCACAACCTGAAGGGTGCCCCCATCGTCGTCGCCGGCGGCTACGGCGTGGGCAGCAAAGAAGGCTTCGAGAGCCTCTTCGAGCTGGCCAAGGTGCTCCACGGCGAAGTGGGCGGCTCGCGCGCTGCCGTCGACGCCGGATGGATAGCGGGCGACCGCCAGATTGGCCAGACGGGCGTCACCGTGCACCCCAAGGTATACATCGCCTGCGGCATCAGCGGACAGATACAGCACATCGCCGGCATGCAGGACAGCGGCATCATCATCAGCATCAACTCCGACCCCGACGCCCCGATCAACAAGATAGCCGACTACGTTATCACAGGCACCGTCGAAGAGGTTGTTCCCAAGATGATTAAATATTACAAACAAAACAGCAAATAAGCCATGGCAAATTACTATACCGACCACCCGGAGATTGGTTTCCACCTGGAACATCCGCTGATGAAGCGGCTGGTGGAACTGAAAGAGAAGAACTATGCCGACGCCAAGACGTGCGACTACGCCCCGGTCGACTACGAGGACGCGATAGAGAACTACCGCCGCATACTCGACATCACGGGCGACGTGGCAGCCAACACCATCGAGCCCAACGCCGAGAGCGTCGACCTCGAAGGGCCGCACCTTGAGAACGGCCGCATGATCTATGCGAGCAAGACCTTCGAGAACCTCGACGTCACCCGCAAGGCTGGCCTCTACGGCGTCTCGATGCCGCGCCGCTATGGCGGATTGAACCTGCCGATGGTAGCCTTCTCGATGATGAGCGAGGTAATCAGCGCCGCCGACGCCGGATTCCAGAACATCTGGAGCCTGCAGAGCTGCATCGACACCCTCTACGAGTTCGCCAACGAAGAGCAGCGCGCCAAATACATACCGCGCATCTGCGCCGGCGAGACCATGAGCATGGACCTCACCGAGCCCGACGCCGGCAGCGACCTGCAGCGCGTGATGCTCAAGGCCACCTTCGACGAAAAAGAGAACTGCTGGCGCCTCAACGGCGTGAAACGCTTCATCACCAACGGCGACTCGGACATCCACCTCGTCCTCGCCCGCTCGGAAGAAGGCACCAAAGACGGCCGCGGCCTGTCAATGTTCATCTACGACAAACGCGACGGCGGCGTCGACGTGCGCCACATCGAGCACAAACTCGGCATCCACGGTTCGCCCACCTGCGAGCTGACCTACAAGAACGCCAAAGCCGAACTCTGCGGCGACCGCAAGCTGGGCCTCATCAAATACGTCATGGCCCTGATGAACGGTGCCCGACTGGGCATCGCGGCACAAAGCGTGGGCGTTGAGCAGGAAGCCTACAACGAAGGCCTGGCCTACGCTCGCGAACGCGCCCAGTTCGGCGAGAAGATCATCAACTTCCCTGCCGTCTACGACATGCTCAGCCGCATGAAAGCCAAACTCGACGCAGGCCGCTCGCTGCTCTACCAGACAGCCCGCTACGTGGACCTCTACAAGAGCCTCGAAGACATACAGCGCGATCGCAAGCTTGAAGCCGACGAACGCGCCGAGATGAAGCAATACAGCAAGCTGGCCGACGCCTTCACGCCGCTGGCCAAAGGCATGAACAGCGAATACGCCAGCCAGAACGCCTACGACGCCATCAGCATCCACGGCGGCTCAGGCTTCATCATGGAATACAAGAGCCAGCGCCTCTACCGCGACGCCCGCATCTTCTCCATCTACGAAGGCACCACGCAGCTGCAGGTGGTGGCAGCCATACGCTACGTCACCAACGGCACCTACCTGCAGGTGATACGCGACATGATGCAGAGCGAGGTGAGCCCCGAAATGCAGCCGCTCAAAGAACGCATCCGCCCGCTGGTCGACCTCTACGAGAAGGCCGTCAACTATGTCAAAGAGCAGGGCTCGCAGGCCGTGCACGACTTCCTGGCCCGCCGCCTCTACGACATGACCGCCGAGATTATCATGAGCCTCCTCATCATGGACGACGCCACACGCGCCGAAGGCGACCTGAGAAAACGCTTCAGCGACAGCGCCAACGTCTACGTCCGCATGACCGAGGAAGACGTCTGCGCCAAGGCCTACTACGTGATGCACTTCACCGAAGCCGACCTCGAAAGCTTCAAGGCCGAATAATAGCGACCCGAAAAAGAAGAGAGGGGCCATGAGTTTCACGCTCATGGCCCCTCTCGTTTTGCTTCGTCGGAAACCGGACACGGCCGTGATGCTTACAGGCATGTCCTTAAACAGTCCAACGCTGCATATCTGACGCACACAGATGCTGAACAGGTGCGGTTCGAGAGCACTCATGTCTATATCATCTCTATACCAACCCTATATCAACTATATTTAAATAATAGAGTTGATATAGCTTATTGACTGGGTTGGCTCAGGGTTGCATACTATGCATGTGCACGGCATCGCGGATGTGGTTGAGAAAAATATTTGGCCATATTGAAAAAAAATGCGTATCTTTGCAGTCGAATTAAGAACACTAAACACCTGCATGATATGAAAGTAAGAGAATTGGTCGAGAAACTGAACCTGAAAGTATTATCCGGAGAGAGCGGATTGGACCGCGACATCGACGGCTGCTACGTGAGCGACCTGCTGAGCGACGTGATGGGCAACGCCGAGATGGGCAATGTCTGGGTGACGCTGCAGACCCACAAGAATGTAATGGCCATAGCCTCGCTCAAGGAGCTGGCCTGCGTTATCCTCGTCAAGGGCCTCACCGCCAGCGAAGACACCGTCGAGCAGAGCAACGAAGAGGGCATCCCCTTCCTCAGCACCGAGATGCAGACTTACGAGACCGTTGGCAAAATCTACCAGTTGCTGAATCAGTAGTTAAGTACAATAGCTTTGATTACTCCCTTTAAAGCCGACCTGCACATACACACGGTGCTCTCGCCGTGCGGCGACTTGGAGATGTCGCCCACGGCCATCGTGGAACGTGCATTGGCCCGCGGCCTCGACATGATAGCCATCAGCGACCACAACACCACTCGTCAGGTGAAGGTGGCCCAAAAAATCGGCCGCGAGAAGGGGCTCTTTGTCCTCGGCGGCGTGGAGGTTACATCTCAGGAAGAGACCCACTGCCTCTGCTATTTCCGCGACGACGACCAACTGGACGCTTTTCAGGAGTTTCTCGACGCCCATCTGCCGCCGATACCCAACGACGAGGAGCGTTTCGGTTATCAGCTCATCGTCGACGAGAATGAAGAAATTGTCGGAGAGGAGCCATACCATCTGCTTAACGCCATCGACGTGGACATCGACGGCATCTACGACGCCGTCCATGCCATCGGCGGCCTCTTCGTACCAGCCCATATCAACAAGGGCACTACGAGCCTCATGAGCCAACTGGGCTTCGTGCCGCCCGATTTAAAAGCCGACGGACTGGAGATAAACTTCCGCATCACGCGAGAAGAAATCCTCAAAAAATTCGCCTACCTCAAGCGATTCAATTTCATCACCGACAGCGACGCCCACTTCATCGACAACGTGGGCGACGTGTACAACGTCATCCAAATGGAGCACCGCTCGTTCGACGAGTTCGCCATGGCGCTGCATGGCGAGGACGGGCGAAGCATAGACACCATGTATTTCCGCGAACACAAACTTAGAAAAATACTTTAGCCATGAAGAAACTGTTCATTGCCATGTTATTCTGCGCCGTCGGCCTGGTGGCCGCCGCGCAACCCGGGCGTCCGTCGGGCACCTCGCCCCACACCCCTCCCCCACCGGCGCGCCACACTGTGAGTTTCGAGAGCCAGCACGGCGAGTCGTTCAGTGTCTACCTTGACGGCAACCTGCAGAACCGCATGCCGCAGACACGCGTGCTGCTCAACGACGTCAGTGGTGGCAACCACGAAGTCATCGTCGTCATGAAGCGGCCGGCCGACAAAGCGGCAATACTGCGGCTGCGTCCGGGCGAGCGCAATGTGACGGTGAACGTCAACTACGACTCGCGCCTCGAAGAACTCTACCTCTACACCCCCGAGCACAACCGCGCCCCGCGCGAGGTCGAGGTGGTTCAAGCCCCCAACAGACCCGATCCACGCAGCCCCCGCCAGCTGCAGGCACAGCTGCAAAACATAAACCAGACTGTCATTGTCAACCAGCCTATGGCATCGCCCGAAGCCGAGGTACGCATAGCCGAAGCCGACGAGGTGACGGCCATGGCCGCACGGATGAAGGCCCAGTCGTTCGACAGCGACCGTCTGGCGCTGGGCAAGGTCATCGTGGCGTCGGCCAACCTCACAGCCACCCAGATTGCCTATCTGGCGCAGACCATAGACTTCAGCAACACGCAGGTTGAATTTCTCAAATACGCCTACCAATACTGCGTGGACAAAAACAACTACTACAAGACAGTGGACATCCTCACCTTCAGCAGCGACAAGAAGAAGGTGCTGGACTACATAGCGACACAGAAGTAATACAAAAGAGAGAGGGCCGCGCAACGCGCGGCCCTCTCTCTTTTGTATTGCCATTTTAAAGGAAGACCACCTTGGAGGGCAGCATGCCCATCTCGCGGCTCCAAAGGCGGCCGGTGCCGTCGGTTTTGAAGCAATAGAGGGTCCCGTTGGAGGAATAATTGCCGTCGGTGGCTATAAATATATTACCCGCGGCAGGATGCACAGCGATGGCATAAGGGCCGCTGACACCGGCGAACTGCATCGGCACGACGGTCAATGTGTTGGCATCCATCACGAAGAAGTTGGTCACCGCATTCCAATTCTCGTCGTAGTCGTTGCTGTAGCCGTAGACCTTGCCGCCTGCAACGGTCATGTTGTTCATCGGCTGGTTGGTCTGCACCACGCTGAGGCTTGCCGCATCGACCACGGCGCTGCCCGCAGGATTGGCGGCGTAGTCGCCCCAATAGTTGACGAGCACCTTGCCGTTTCCGAGCGGCATCACTTTCTGCGGGTTGCTGCCGACCTCGATGGCTGTCGGGTTGGCAAAGCTGCTCAAGTCGACGACGTACAGTTTGTTGTCGTAGCTGTAGTTCATCTGCTCGTCGCTGACGTTGGAGCTGGCCACAAACAGTTTGCCGCCTTCAATTGCCACACCTTCGGGATTGAACTCGCCAAGGACGCAGGTGGCCTCTATCTCGCGCGTGGCCGTGTCGATGCGCACCACGCTGTGCGGCGAATAGCAGCTGACATAGAGTTTGCCGCCGTCGGCAGCGATATAGCGCGGGCCGCGGCTGCCCATATCGATGCGGGTGCTGGTACCGGAGGCAGTGTCGATTACCTCGATGCTGTTTGAACCCCACACGCTGACGTAGACCTTCGAGCCGTAGAGCAGCATGTCCTGAGCCACATCGCCCAGACCGCGTCCGTTCACCGAGGCAAACCAGTCGTTGGTTGCAGTGCCGTTGTCAAGGTCGACAAGCGAAAGCGATGCGTTATTGCCGCCCCAGGTGCCTTCATTCAACACGATGGCGCGTCCCATGGCCTCGCCCGAAGGGTCGGGGGTGACGGGGGACTGCTGTTCCGGCTCGGTTTCCTCGGTGCAAGCCACCATGGCCGAGGCCATGAGGGCAATACTCAAAATTCTGAACAGGTGTTTCATAACAGTTTTTTTATTTTTTAAAATTCGTATGTCACAGAAAGGCGGTAGTTGCGTCCCATCATTGGATAGAACTGCACCACTTCATATTGGGCGTCGAGGAGGTTGAGCACCTGCACCTGCAGGCGCATCGTGCCCCAGCGCAGGTCGAAGCGGCGGTCAGCGACGAGGCCGATGTCGGCATAGGCCGGCAGGCGGTTGGCGGCGGTATTCTGCGGGAAGGCATAGCGCCGCCCCACCAGCATGGCACTGGCACCGAGGTTCACCCACCGGCTCTCCCAACGCACGCTGGCACCACCGGAGTTGCGCGGCGTGTAGCGTATCTGGTGGCCGTAGTAGTTCGACTCCGGATTGCTCATGTCGACCGCACGGGCGAAACTGTAGTTGAGATGTATGGTGAAGGCAGAAATACGGAAGTCGGCAGTGGCGTCAAGTCCCAGAATGTGCACTAAACCAAGGTTTTCCATGCTCCAATAGAACATATTCTGACCTGGACGGGCCACGATTTTGTCGGTCACGCGGTTGAAATATGCATCGAGCGTGCCGCAGAAAGCTTCGCGGGCATAGGTGAGGCCGATATTGTGCTGATGGGCATGTTCGGGTCGCAGATTGCGCGGCAACGACTGGAAGAAATAGAGCTCGCTGAAGTTGGGAACACGGAAAGTCTCCTTGTAGAAGTAGCGCAGCGTGAGGCCGGTCAGCGGTGTGTACATCAGGGCGGCGTAGGGTGAAAGGCGACGGTAGGCGGGCGTGGTGTCGAGGTCGATCACCCCGTCAACCACACTGGTGGCCAGAATGTTGGCCTTGGCCTCTAACGGACCGTGATGCACCCTTGCGGCCAGCACCCCCATCAGCGAACGGCGCACGACATCGTTGCGCTTGCCGAGGTTGCTCTGCAGGCGGCTCAGGTCGCCGTCGGCAGCGGCATCGACGGTGAGCCATCCCGTGACGTCCCATTCGGCGCTGGCGCTCAGATAGCCCTCGCGCTGGGTGTACTCGTTCATAAGGTAGCCTGTCGAGGTGTTGGCGGCGCTGTCTTCGTAGCGGTCGTAGCTGCTCTGCACCTTGCCGAGCAGCTGCATGCGCCACCGCTGCCGCTCCACACGCCAGCGCAGCTGGCCGAAGGCCATGCGCTCATAGGTGCTCTGGGCCGACACCTCCTGGCTGTAGAAGCGGACGTGCCCCGGAAGCTGATGCATGCCGCCGTTGTAATGCACCTTGGCCGAGAGCGTGTTGCCGCTGTCGACGGCGTAGAAGAGGTTGCCGTCGACGGTCAACTGGTGCATGGCCGAGTGCCGACGCACCTCGCGGCTGCTGCTGTCGGTACGGCTGGCAGTATAGTAAAGAGTGAACGGATAATCACCGTCGCTCTTCAAATAGTTGACCCATAAACTGCTGCGCAAACGTCGGTTCCACTTCTGCTCCCACAGCGCCGAAGGGCTCATCATGCCGAAGGAGCCCAGTTCCATACCGACTTTCAGATTGGTGCGTTCGGCCATAAAAAACCGTGGCACCGCCGTCTCAAGATTCAAAACGCTGCCTGCGGCATAGGCGCGGGCCGAGAGCAGTCCCTGCTGCTGTTGGCCCTGACTGAAGCTGACGAATGCGGTGTTGCCCAGCAGGTAACGGCCGAGGTCGACTTGTCCGTTCTGGGCATTGTCTACCGCCACGCCGTCGATGGTCACGGTCGAAAACTGGCTGCCCAGGCCTCGGGCCGAGACCGTCTTCATACCGCCCACGCCGCCATAGTCTTTCAGCGTGACGCCGGCCATCTGGCGCACAGCGTCGCTGAGCTGCATGATGCCCTGTTCCTCGATCTTCTTTGCATCGACCACCTGCGTCGGCACGGCGGTACGCAGTGTTGCCGGCGACTGCTGGGCACTGACCTCGACTTCGTCGAGTTGCCGACGCTGCCGCACAGTGTCCTGAGCGGCAACAGATTGCACAAAGAAAACCCCCGCGAAAAGGACGGCTGCGAACTTTGAGACCGCCGCGCTGCAACGCCGACCGGCCAGCCGACGCCACGCCCGGCAAACAATAAACGATACTATACAATATAGAATAACAACGCTCATTCCGTCCTTTCCTCGAGGGCTTTAAAATGATACTTTTTCCCGGTTACGGCAGGTCTTCTGACTTGCTCCGCGCCGGCCGCCTTCCCATGCACCTATGGCGGTGCACAGTGGCTCACGACCAGCGTAACTCTTTGGAGCTCACAGCAGCGGGACTGTTCAGGATTTGCACCTGATTCCCTCTTGGCGCCCCTCCCGGGGCGACCGAAACCAGCGGCAAAGATACACAAAAAAAACGACATGGCAGAAAAACGCGAACAAAAAATGAAAAAAATGAAAAAAAAGGGCGCATTTCAGCCATTTTTGACCTCGTCGCAAACACCTGAAAATCACCATCCGGGAGCCACCCCCTCCTTATCCGCTCTTACTCTCCTCTATACCCGCGCTATACCCGCTCTTACTTTTGTAAGAGGAGAGATAGCGCAGACAAGGAGGAGAGCAGTCGCGGGTAGGTCTGTATCGGGGCAATAAAAAAAGCCCCGCTTTATTACGGCGGGGCTGCAAGTCTGATAGCAAGCGTATTAATCAACCATTTCGGCGAGGAGGTCGTTTTCAAGGGCGTCGGTGACGCGGACACGGACAAAGTCGCCGATGCGGACACCGCGTCGGGTGCACGGGAAGATGACCTCGTCATCGACTTCAGGGCTGTCGTATTCGGTGCGTCCAATGGCGTTGTCGCCCTCGAAGCGGTCGACGATAACCTTGAACTCGCGCCCGATACGGGCCTGGTTTTTTTCGAGCGAAATCTGTTCCTGCACAGCCATCAACTCGCTGACGCGCTGCTGCTTGACGTCGTCCGGGACGGTATCGCCGAGGCCTTCGGCAGGGGTGCCCTCCTCGGGCGAGTAGGCGAAGCATCCCATACGGTCGAAACGGGCCTCGCCGACGAAGGCTTTGAGCTCGGCGAATTCCTGTTCGGTCTCGCCAGGGTAGCCGACGATAAGGGTGGTGCGGATGGCGGCGTCGGGCAGACGGTCGCGGAAGGTGCGCAGCAGGGCGAGGGTGCCCTCGCGGTCGATGCCGCGCTGCATCGAGCCGAGGATGCGCGTGTTGATATGCTGCAACGGTATATCGATATAGTTGCAGATATTGGGGTGGCGTGCTATGGCGTCAATGGCATCTTCGGGAAACGACGTGGGATAGGTATAATGAAGGCGTATCCATGCGGCACCGCTTTCTGTGGCCAGACGTTCGAGCAACTCGCCGAGGGCACGGCGGTGGTAGAGGTCGAGGCCGTAGTAGGTTGTATCTTGCGATATGACAATCAGCTCTTTGACCCCATCGGCAACAAGCTGGCGGGCTTCGGCCACGATATCATCGATGGGCCGCGAACGGTGCGCGCCGCGGATGAGCGGTATGGCGCAGTAGGAGCAGGAGCGGTTGCAGCCTTCGGCTATCTTGAGGTAGGCGTAGTGGCGTGGGGTGGAGATGGTGCGCAGGTCGGTATTGAGGTCGAAATCGGTGCCGCGCCACTCGTCGACTTCCGGCATTTCGGCGCGCAGTTCGTCGCGATAGCGCTGCACGAGGCATCCGCAGACGACGAGTCGCGTCTTGTTGCGGCGGCGCTTCTTGGCTGCTATCTGTTCAAGTATCACATTGACACTCTCTTCTTTGGCATCGCCGATGAAGCCGCATGTATTGACAACCACAAGGTCACAGTCGTTCTTGGCGCGGTCGAAGTATACGGTGTGGCCCTGGGCCTTGTACTGACCGGCCAGGTTCTCGCTGTCGACGGTATTCTTCGAGCAGCCGAGGGTGATAATATTTATTTTCATGCGAAGAGCGAGTCGACAAATTCGTCTGGGTTGAAGAGTTGGAGGTCGGTCATTTTCTCACCAAGGCCTATGTAGCGGACGGGAATGTTGAACTGGTCGGAGATACCGATGATGACGCCGCCTTTGGCGGTGCCGTCCAGTTTGGTGAGGGCGAGGGCGTTGACATCGGTGGCCTGGGTGAACTGGCGGGCCTGCTCGATGGCATTCTGGCCGGTGGAGGCATCGAGGACGAGGAGCACCTCGTGCGGTGCGTCGGGCAAAAGTTTCTGCATCACACGGCGTATCTTGCCCAGCTCGTTCATAAGGCCCACTTTGTTGTGGAGGCGGCCGGCGGTGTCGATAATGACCACGTCGGCCTGGTGGGCGATGGCGCTCTGTAAGGTGTCGTAGGCCACAGAGGCCGGGTCGGCACCCATGCCTTGCTGCACGATGGGCACCTCGACGCGGTCGGCCCAGAGCATGAGCTGCTCGACGGCGGCGGCACGGAAAGTGTCGGCAGCGCCGAGCACCACGCTGCGCCCGGCAAGCTTATACTGATAGGCGAGCTTGGCGATGGTGGTAGTCTTGCCCACACCGTTGACACCGACAACGAGGATGACATAGGGTTTCGACGGCAGCGGAGCGTCAAAGCCGGCTGGAAGCTGAGCCTTGCCGTCGACAGCCGGTTTGCGCAGCAGCTGCGATATCTCGGCGCGCAATATGTCGTTGAGTTCGGTGGTGGAGATGTACTTGTCACGCTTGATGCGCTGCTGCAATTTGTCGATCACCTTGAGGGTGGTGTCGACTCCGACATCGGAGGTGATGAGGGTTTCTTCGAGGTCGTCGAGCACGGCGTCGTCTACCGTCGACTTGCCGATAATGCTCTTGGTCAACTTCTGGAAAAGGCTCTCCTTGGTCTTGGCGATGCCTTGATCGAGGGTCTGGCGTTCCTCTTCCTTGGTCTTCTTGTGCAAAAAATCAAACAGTCCCATGGTTTATGCTATTTGAGTTGTTTTTCCATTTGAGGGCGGATTTCCTTGTCGAATATCTGCTGATAGCGTTCGAAGGGGTACTTGTCGCAGTCGCCGGAGGCAAAATACCAAAGCACGACAACGAAATCACGCGGGGGATAGAAGCCCGGAATGGCCTGGAGCACAGTGCCGTCGGCTTTGTAGAGCACAAATGTGGGGTAGCCGCGGAGTCCGGCGGCAAACTCGTGGGCAGCGCTACGACCGCCGCGACCGGGCTTGTAGGTGCGGCCGAACCACGTGAAGGTGTCGGAACCTTCAGCATTGAACTTGACCGGATAGTAGTATCGGTTCAGTATTCTGGCGACGGTGGCATCGCTAAAGGTCTCGCGATCCATCTTCTTGCAATAGCCGCACCACGAGGTATAGAAGTCGACAAAATAGAGTTTGGCACCTATCTTGGCTTGGGCGGCATCTTGTATGGAGTGCCATGAGACCTGGGCCTGCAGGCCGCACATAAGCACGAGGCCGGCGATTATGAGTGCAATTCGTTTCTTATTCATATAAAATACTTATACAATATTAAATATTACCATTCGTATTCCCAATCTTGCTCGATGTCCTGTTGATTCTCGATGTAGACCTCCTCGCGTTCCTCGCGGTCGCGTAGGCGGAAGAGGCGGCCAAGCCAGTCGTCTTTCTTGGAGTGTGTCTGGGTCTGGCGGTTTTTATCTTCCTCTATGATGCGAGCCAGATGCTGGGTATAGTTCTCGACGTAGGCTCCATTGGCCGAGGGGTCGTGGTGGAGCACGGCTCCTGTATAATAGTGGCGAATGACAGAGTCGTAGGCTATGCCGAGGCCCACCATGCGGATGGCTCCCTCCTGGCTTAGGCCGACGCCATGACCGTAGCCATGACCGCGCAGGATGACCGACTGTGTGGTGCTGTCGACCTCGACAGAAAAGAATGTTGATTTGAGTTTCAAGTCGACACGCACGCGGGTTAGCGGCACACCCATGATGCGCACCCGGCGGGTAGGCTGAGCAAAATGGAGCAGCGAGTCGCGCACGGCGGTGTCTTTGATGTTGAGTTTATGCGTTTTGGAGAAATAGGCAAGCCAGCGGTCGATACTTATGGTTTTCACCCAGTCGCTCTGCCGCATGTGGAGTGAGAAAGTGTCTTCGACCGAGCGTAGATACGGCAACGCAGAGCGCCAGACATCTTCGGAATTGGCCGTCTGTCCGCCGGAGTTGCTGTGGAAAGGTGTCTCGATAAGGTTGCCTTCGGCGTCGACGATTGTTTCTCCGCTGCTTTGGACAACGCCCATCATAATGTCAGGACGGATACAGCGGTTGAGATAGGCCTGGCAATGGACATGGTCGCAGAAGTTATAACCGTCGGCAGCATGCTTGCCGAGGTTGCGCAGCGCCCACGTGCGGCTGATGATGGCCTGGATGCGGAAGATGTCGCTCTGCTGGCCATAGATTTCGCTCTGAACCACACCTGCGATATATGTCTCGAAATCAACATCCGCCACGAGCAACAGATTGCCGCTGGGCTGCATCCTCACTTCGAGGTTGCCCTCGTATGTGCGCTGCTTGCATCCTTCGGGATTGATACAGAGGATGCAGGCAGAGTCGACAGCTTCGAGCCGGATCGACGAGAAACGGCCGTAGTCGTCGTCGTTGACGCTGACATGTAGCATCTTGTCTTCGGCACGCACAAGAACGGAGCGTCCTTCGCCCACCATGTCTTCGAGCAGTAGGTTGTCGTCGGCATAAAGATTATAGTTGCCGAGGTCGAAACTGACGTTGAGCGTGGAAATAGTGTTGGGTGAATAAAGTCTGACGCGTACGCGGTCGGCACGGGCACCGAAAGCAGCGAACAGACAGAGCGTTATTATGAGCAATCGTTTCATTTAATCAAATCGATAATAGTCTGCGCCGCGCGGGCCGAAGCGCCACCATCGCCAAGGAGCATGCGCATATCGGCATATTGGTCGAGCATGCGCTCGCGATTGGCGTCGTCGGTGGTGATGAGGGCAAATTCACGTTCAAGGCGGCTATAATTGAAATCGTTCTGTATGAGTTCTGTGACGATATTGCTGTCGGCTATTAGATTGACAAGCGAGATATAGCGGATACGGCTGCTGACAACGGACCGTGCTATGATGTAGGAGATGGCATCGGCACGGTAGCAGACCACCTGCGGCACATTGAAGAGTGCTGTTTCAAGGGTGGCTGTGCCGGAACACACAACCGCAGCGTAGGCCGAAGCCAAAACATCGTAGGTGCGGTCGAAGACCACCTCGATATTGCTGCCTGAAGGTATCAACTTTTCGTACAAACCACTCCCGATGAGGCTCATGCCTGCCACAACGAAGTGGTACTCGGGATGACGATTGGCAAGCTGGGCCATAAGGGGCAGGTTTCGCTTCAGCTCTTGACGGCGGCTACCAGGAAGAAGGGCTATGATGGGTTTGCCATCGGCGACGATGGCTCGCTCGCTGTATTTGGAAACCTGGTCGAGCAGCGGATGGCCGACATATACGGCCTGTGGCATATCATTTTCGGCAAAGAACCGGCGCTCGAAAGGCAGAATAAAACACAGACGGTCAAGAGTGCGGCGCATCCCTTTAATGCGGCCCTTCTTCCACGCCCATAAGTTAGGCGAGATATAATGGACGGTACGTATACCGCACTTGTGTGCCCACGCTTCTATCTTGAGGTTGAAACCTGGATAGTCGATACCCACCACCACGTCTGGACGCCATTGGGCGATATCGCGCTTGCAGAAGCTTATATTGCCAAGTACGGTGCGCAGATGCAGAGCCACATCCACGAAGCCCATGATGGCAAGGTCGCGTATATGGCGCACCGGCGTACCCCCGACAGCAGCCATAGCATCGCCACCCCAAAAGCGGAACGAAGCATCGGAATCGCGGGCAAGCAGTTCGCGCATCAGGTTGGCCCCGTGCAGGTCGCCAGAGGCTTCTCCGGCTATGACGTAGTATTTCATTGCATTGTCAGAGTGTTGGACTTCAGTAGGTAGATTATGAACGGTAAAAAGGTGGCGAAAAGCACAACAATAAGTGTTTTGGCCACAAGTGGGTACTCGTGACGCTTGGCATAGCGATGCAACACGAGGATGAGACAGACGAACATGCCTGCATACCAACGGATGTGCTCCAACGGAGCCAGACCGGCAATGAGCAAACCTGCTGTCAGCACAATGCAGTAGCCCAATTCTGAGCCTAAGCCTGCCACAAGGCCTGTTGCGACCGAGTCTCGCTGAAAGAATTTCTTCATAGACAAATCAAATACTGTTAACAATCGGGCCATTGAAGGAGATGTGCTGCAACTCATTGATGGCTGCATAGTGGGTAAAATCAGGATGTATCGGTACAACCGACACATAGCCGTTGGCGAGGGCCCACTCGTCACTTGTCTGAGGGGGATTGTTGCAGACAAACTTGCCGGTGAGCCACCAATACGGACGGCCCTGAGGGTCGGTGCGCTGCTCGAAACTGTCAAGCCACTGGGCCTTGGCCTCGTGGCAAATCTTTATACCTTTGATGTCGGCAGCCGCAAGCCGCGGGATGTTGACATTGAGCGACACATCGGTAGGCAGACCCTTCTCGAGCACCTGCCCAATGATGTGACGTACGTATGGCACCGAGGCAGTGAAATCAGCCTCGGGATTATGGTTCAGAAGCGAAAACCCAATGGCGTCGAGCCCAAGAGCTGTTGCTTCGATGACGGCTCCCATCGTGCCACTATAAAGCACATTGATGGATGAGTTGCTGCCATGGTTGATTCCTGAAAGCACCAGATCAGGCCTACGCGGACAAAAGTACTCGACTGCAAGCTTAACGCAGTCGACCGGTGTGCCGTCACAGGCATAGACTTCGAGTCCGTCTTCTTTCTTGATTTCGGTCACACGCAACGGGCGCTCAGTGGTAAGGCTGTGGCTTTTGCCCGACGAGTTGGTGGCAGGGGCCATCACGACAACGTCGCCGAACTCCATGGCAACCTCGTCGAGTGTACGCAGACCTTTTGCGCGCACGCCATCATCGTTGGTTATCAGTATCAGCGGCTTCATTTTATGGGTATGCTCAGATTCTGTCCAAGGAAGTAGCCTGCAGGCTGCAGTATGTTGTCGAACACGAAGTACTGTATCAGCACGGTATCCTTGTTGTCGACTATGGCATAGAGACGGTCGACATCGAATACCTCGTACATCTCCGGGTCGGGCACGGCGGCCAAGTCGGCGGGGTTGGTGTATTTGATATACGACTTCACCTCATGGGTGTTGCCGGCGGTGTCGGTAATATGCAGAATTGTGCGCTCGCCGAGACTGATGCAGCTGTCGGCATTGCTGTTTGGCACAATGGAGGCAAACTCGTCGAAGCAGAGCCAGGTGAACGCCGAAAGGAGCTGCGCCACGCGTGCAGTGTCGAACTGCGGCACGCGCTGATGTGTGGCCGTCAGTTCAAAATCAAAACCTTCCCCGTTGCGTACCACGGCGAAGTTCTCGTTTGGCATGGCCGGTATCTCGAGCTCGATGCGCTCAATCTGATTCACGTTAAGGTCTACAATGGTATGGCTGCGCCATTTGAGAGGTTCGGTAACGAAGCGGGGAGTGATGAATCCGCGGAAGCCGGGTATATGTATTATGCAGGGAGCCTTGTCGCCCTCGCGGAACATATAGCTGCCCATCATATCCTGCGTCTCTCGACCGATGTAGTAGGTGACGGTTTTGCGCTCGCCGGTGAAGAGTTTAAGCCGACCACCGAACCAATTGATTAGTGGCACACGCTGATAGACTTCGACCTTGATAGCTCGTGCCGCAAGGTCTTTGACGACATTGGGGATGGCGTTTTTGTTCACCTGTTGGCGCATACGGATGTCATGCAGGGTTGAGAGCAGGTCGTTCACCACCGGCAGGTTGGCTTCCCAACGCCCGTCGACCATCCAGAGCGAGTCATTCACCTTGGTGAGGGTCACCTCGCTGTCCTGTTTGTCGGCCATGTAGATTTTAGTCACCGATGCCACATCCTCGATGTGGTAGTCTTGTTTGATTGTTGCTTTGCGCGATCCGCGCAGCGCCACCACGAGGGCCACAACGCCCACCACGGCCACGGCTGCGATAATAATTATATTGCGTTTTTTCATAATTCGGGGAAGTAATTGGTTCTGAGTCAAGGTTTACGTTTGTATTTTCGGCTGCGCACCAAGACGATGATTCCGCCCGCTGCAGCCAGCAGGAGCACCGGCAGCACCACGTTGACCACCTGGTACATTGTCCGCTGTTCACGGCATTTCATAACGTCGAGCTTTCTCAACTTGATGACTCTCGAACGCGAGGCCATCAGACCGTCGTCGCCAACGAGGTAGTTCACCGCGCCAAGCAGCAGGGCCTTGTTGGCATACTGTGTCTGGGTATAATAGTCGTAGCCCAGCGGGAGCACCGAGCCTTCCTGCGCTATATAGCGGTTGCGGATGATGTCGCCGTCGGATATCACTATCATCTTTGTGGCGTCGCTCTTCTCGCGCACACCCATCGCGGCCTGCGACGTGAAGTAGGGCGACAGGCGGTTGCGCCATGCCGAGTTGAACTCGCCCTCGAGCAGCACTGCTATCGGCACACCGGATCTGCTGTATAGCCGTCGGTCGGGCTCGGCCTGCGCGTCGGCCAGGTCTATCATCGCCGGTGCGTTCTTGAGGCGTGTGTATTCGCTCGTAGTCAGCAGCACCGTTTTCTTGATATCGTTGTCTATAAAGTCTATGCTGCTCACGAAGTCGGTTTTTATCAAGTCAAGATTGCGCACTATCGGGTGGTCGCTCATCGGCACTATCTCCGGGAAGTAGTACCACGGGCGGAACTGGAACTGGGGCTTCTCCCCTACCATGCCCACCTGTATCGGTATCGGACGGCAGCGCACGTCCATCACCACGTCTGGGTTCACCCTGACGCCATAGGTGAAGAGCATTTCGTCGATGCCCAGCGGCAAGCGGGTGGCGATAAACTGTCCCCGCGAGGCCAGACTGTCGATGTCGGCGTCGAGTGCATCGATCAACCACAGCACTTTGCCGCCGTACATGATGTACTGGTCCAGTATGAACTGGTCTTTCTCGCTGAATGGTTGCGTCGGCTTGGCCACAATCAGCAGGTCGTAGAGGTTGAAGAAGTTGTAGCTCGAATCACGCTCGTTCTGCCTGTGTGCCGTAAGGGCCTGTATTTGCCCGTCGATGGTCACATAGTCGAGCGAGTAGAACTCCTGCAGCGAGCGCTGAAAGTCGTAGAGCACCCCACCCTGCAACTCGCCGTGACCCTGCAGGAAACCGATTGTGCGCTTCCTACCTGTGGCCAATGCGCGGATTGCGCTGCTCAGTGTGTACTCGAGGTTCTGTATCGAATTGTTCAGCAAGTCGGCGTCGCTGACATACTTCTGACTCTGCAGCAGCTGCACCGTCGTCTCGCGGCCGCGGTAATATACGTCGGCCGCCGGAATCAGTATCTGTTGCGTCAGCGTGTTCCCGTCGCCCACCTGTATCTGCGTCGGCTGGATGCCCTTATTGGCCAGCTTCTGATAGAACACCTGCTGTTCCTTGTGGTCGGTGAAGCCGTTCGGGTCGAAGAATTCGTATTCGATATTGCTGTTGTAGGCGCGGAACTGGTTCAACATTTCCTTCGTCTCCGTCTGCAGCCGTTTGAAGTCGGCCGGGAACTCGCCCTCAAGGTATACTCTGAACAGCACCGGCTCGTCTATCTTCTTCAGCATTTCCTTCGTGTGTTTGCTGAGGGTGTAGCGCTTCTCGCTCGTCAAGTCGGCGCGCAGGAAGAGCCAGTGTCCGATCACATTCACAAAGACGACGATGGCCAGCGTCGCGCCCATCTCGATGAGCGAGGTGGTGAGCGACGAATTCTTCTTTCCACTTTCATCTTTCATCTTTCCACCATCCACTTTCATCCTTCCGCTCTTCCACATACGGCTCTGCAGCACCATGCGCGTACCCATCAGGAAGAGGGCCATGATGCTGACGAAATAGAGTACATCGCGCGTATCGACCACACCGCGGCTGATGCTCTCATAGTGGTTCATCATACCCAGCCTGCGCACGAAGAGTTCGGCGCCGCCGAAGATGCCCATCCTCGCCACCGACTCGAAGCCCAGATAGGCCGCTGCGCAAAGCAGCGCCGCAAGGATGAATGCCACTATCTGATTTTGCGTCAGCGACGAGCAGAAGATGCCTATCGCCACGAAGGCGCCGCCAAGCAACAGCAGGCCTATGTACGAGCCCGCCACCGCGCCCGTGTCGATATTGCCCACAGGGTCGCCCAGCGCCACCACGCTGAAGTAAGCCACCAGCGTCGGCAGCAGCGAGATCAGCACCAGCGTCCACGACGCCAGAAACTTCGCCCACACTATCGTCCAGTCGCTCAGCGGACGCGTCATCAGCATCTCTATTGTCCCTGTGCGCCGCTCTTCGGCCAGGCTTCGCATCGTGATGGCCGGTATCAGAAAGAGATAGAGGAACGGCCCGATCAGGAAGAGCCCCCGCAGGTCCGCATAGCCATAGTCCAGTATATTGAAGTCGCTCTTGAGCACCCACAGCATCAGGCCCGTCAGCACCAGGAAGACGGCCACTGCCAGGTAGCCCGTAATCGATGAGAAGAAACCTCTCAGTTCTTTCTTGTACAGTGAAAACATTTTTTTCTAATTTCTAATCACTATTCACTAAACACCACCCATTAATTTCTAATTATCTTGCTCTTCGGGCTGCGGCCCATATAGAGGCCCTCGCCGAGCTGGGCCACCGTCTCGGCCATCAGCTGCGTTGCCATCGTCATCACGCGGCGGTCCACGTTTTCCCAGATATCCGTCGTCGTATGGTTCTCGTGCATACCGTTCCATGTGGTGAATACCAGGCTCGGCACACCGATGGCATCCAGCGCCCTTGCGTCGCCGCGCGGCAGGCTCAGTTCGACATCCTGCTTTATGTTGTGGCGTCCCGCCAGGGTGTCGCGGTCGGCCGCTATCTCATAGAGCGTAGGGTATTTGCTTCCGCCGAGCACCAGCAGGCTGTCGCCGTAGCCTATGTTCTGCGCACAGACGAATGCTTCGATTCTGCTCTGCCTTGCATACGTCGCCGCGAATGTCCGCGACCCAAGGAACTGATGCTCGCCGCCGCTGAAGAGCACGAAGAGCACGCTCCGCTTCGGTCGGTATTGCGGGTTGCTCAGCACGCGGGCTGTCTCAAGCACCGCCGCCACGCCGCTCGCGTTGATGTCGGCTCCGGGGAAAAGGCACGTCTCGCCCTGCATCCCGATGCCGTCGAGGCTCGCGCCGACCACGATATATTCCTTCCGCAACTGCTTGTCCGTTCCCTCCAGCAGCCCGCAGATGTTGTATGTAGGCGCCGCAGGCCTGTAGCGCGCGTTGACGTCCACTTCGGCCTTTTTCGTGAGGCTGAAGCTCTGCACGCTCTTTAGCGCGCCGATGGCCGCAATCGCGCTGTCAAGTTCCATCTGCTCGTCGTGCAGCAACTCGCGGCCGCACTCCAGCGTCAGCTGCAGTATCGGGAATGTAGTCAAGTGCGGCAGTTCACCGCAGTAGAGGCGTCCCTGTGGCTCGGTGGGCAGACAGCTGCGGCTCACATTGACCGCCAGCATGCCGATGGCGCCGTGCCGCTCCGCCGTCCGCGCTTTGTCGCGCAGCGAGGTGCACTGTTCCGCCACCTTGCGCGGCAGCCCGTGCCCGTCAGGCAGGCCCGTCAGCACCACAGCCACCTTTCCCTGCACGTCTACCAGCTTGTAGTCGTTGTAGCCGCCCGCGTCGACTCCATAGCCGCAGAAGACCATCTGCGCATCGACGTAGCCACGGCCAGTCATGCCGGCGCAGCAGAACTCGTTGCCCAACGTGAACACACGTTTCTCTTTCATCCCGGGCCGATAGACGTTGAACTTGCAGTTCTCCACCTCGTTGCATTCAACGGCGAACTCCTGCATCTCCATATCCTGCACACCGTAGCTCTTCAGCACGCCGGCCACATACTCCAAAGCCAGGCCGTAGCCCTCGCTGCCGGCCATGCGACCGCCGTAGGTCTCCGACGAAAGCTCCATCACATGCTTCACCAGCGTGTCCGTACTCACCGTGGGCATCGGCACAGGCTTGCGCTCCTGCGCGCCGACAAACGTGGCAATCAGTGCCAAAAAAGCCGACAAAACATACTTTTTGTTCATATCTTTATTATTTATATAATCATTACTACACTGTCTATAAGCCGATTAGCCGTATTGCGCCACAATACGGCAATCAAACAAAGATACAAACTTTTTTTGAATTGAGAATTGAAAATCGAGAATTCTCACTTCGCCACCGTCAGGCGGGCCGAGGCGGGGCCTGCGGGAGTGGCGGCCGTTACGGTGTAGACGCCTGCCGGCAGGTGCCCGACGTCGATGACGCCCGCCGTCCCGTCGGCCCGCAGCACCGTCCGCCCCGCTGCGTCGGCCATGCTCAGCCCCAGCACCTTGGCGTCGCACTCCACG
>JAFVWV010000089.1 GCA_017501495.1 Bacteroidales bacterium
AAACCTTAAACCCTAAGCCTTAAACCTTAAACCTTCAACCTTCAACCTGCAATCCTCAACCTCTCACCAATAATAGTGACCGTATAACGCAAAAAACGCGCGTATGGTATGTCGCTGGAAAAAAAATTTCGCACCCCTCATCCGGTACGCATTCGTCCCCCATCCAAATAGGCACCCCTTCGCCCGTTGTACAGTACTTGTACAGTATTTGTACAGTACTTGTACGCTTTATAAACGTACAAGTACTGTACAAGTACTGTACATATAGCGTACAACGGAGGGTCAAAATCGGGAGAAAATAGTTAAAACGGCGTTAAAAATAGTTAATTTTTAACAAATATTAACTAATTTTCCCGCCTGTTAAGAAAAGTGTCCGCGAGGGGGTGGGGTGATTCCGTTCGAGTGCGGCCGGAGGCAAATGCGAGTTAAAAATGGTTAAAGAAAAACCGGGCGCATTTTTTTTTCAATAATATAAAAAAAAAGTGTAATTTTGCAGCATGATTACTAACAACGAAATGGCTGCACAGACAGCCGAATTCTTATTGACAGTGAAAGCGGTAAAGCTCAACAACGAGCATCCGTTCACATGGGCTTCGGGCCGCAAATCTCCCATTTACTGCGACAATCGGGTGACGCTTTCGTATCCCGAAATACGCACTTTTATCCGTCAGCGCTTCACCGAGATTGTGAGCGATACGTGGGGCGACGTGGATGTCATAGCCGGCGTTGCCACAGGCGGCATAGCCCAGGGCGCCTTGGTGGCGCAAGAGCTGGGCAAACCGTTCGTGTACGTGCGTTCGGAGCAGAAAAACCACGGCCTGACCAGCCAGATTGAAGGCGAGATACATGAAGGCCAGTCGGTGGTGGTGATAGAAGACCTGGTGTCGACCGGCAAGAGCTCGCTCATCGCCGTCAAGGCGCTGCGCGAGAAAGGCTGCGTGGTGAAGGGCATGGCCGCCATATTCACCTACGGCCTGCAGGTGGCAGCCGACAACTTCAAGAACGAGAACGTCGATTTGGTGACGCTGACCGACTACGACACGCTGATCGGCGTGGCCAAGGAGAAAGAGTTCATCCGTCCCGAGGCGCTGGAAAGCCTGGCCGCATGGCGCGTCAATCCCGAGAAGTGGAGCGACGACCACATGCAAGTGGAAAGTTGAAAGTGGAAAGTTGAGAGTGGCCAGTGGATATGAAAATCGAGGCATGAAGATGACAACCGCAAGTCTGTTTTTTAGGAAGACGGTGTTGCGTCGGCTCATGTGGGCCGGAGTGGCTTTATTGCTTCAGTTTTCGGTTTTCAACTCTACCTCGGCGCAGGACAGTGTGGAGGTGGTGCATGTGGCCGACGGCGTCGACGTGGAAATGGTCTGGGTCGAAGGCGGAAGCTTCCGGATGGGGAGCAACAGCGCCGTCGACAAAGATGGTCGCTACGGATACGAGGCCTACCGACCCGAACACAGCGTGACGGTCGGCGGCTTCTACATGGCCCGCCTTGAGGTGACGCAGCGGCTCTGGGAGGCTGTCATGGGCGAGAACCCGTCGTACTTCACCGGCAACGATTCGCTTCCGGTGGAGCGTGTGTCGTGGGTCGACGCGCAGCGCTTTGTGGCGTTGCTGAGCCAGATGACCGGGCGCAGGTTCCGCCTGCCGACCGAGGCGGAATGGGAATACGCCGCCCGAGGCGGAGTGCGCGGCAGCGGCAAGACCTACGCCGGCAGCGGCCGTGGGCGGCTTGACGACTACGCGTGGTACTGCGTGGACAGCGACAACCGCACGCACCCCGTCGGACGACTGCTGCCCAACGAGCTGGGACTCTGTGATATGAGCGGCAACGTGGCCGAATGGTGCTCCGACTGGTGGGCTCCCTACGACGGAACCGAGCAGCACAACCCGCAGGGCCCCGCCGACGGCGAGAGCCGCATCGTGCGAGGCGGCAACTGGGGCAGCGTGAGCGCCGGCGTGGCGGTGTTCGACCGCGGATGGTATGTGCCGACAGGCAAAACCGAATACTACGGTCTGCGTCTGGCCATGGATCCGCCCGAGGAGGATGAATATGAAGATTAAGGACAGAGAATTTGTACCGTTTATCGGCGAAAGAGAAATCGACGCCACCGTGCGCCGCCTGGCGGCCGAGGTGAGCGGCGATACGGCGGGCGGAGAACCGCTGCTGGTCTGCCCCGTGCTGACAGGCGCCTTCATGTTCGGCTCCGACTTGGTGCGCCGGTTGACGGTGGCGGCCGAAGTGCGCTTCGTCAAGTACTCGTCGTACGAGGGTATGGGCTCCACGGGAACGGTGAACGCCGAGTTGCCGTTCGGCGAGTGGCTGCGCGGCCGCGACGTGCTGCTGGTCGAGGATGTGGTGGACACAGGCCTCTCCATCCAGCGGATGCTTGACGACATACGGGCGTTCGGTCCGAAGCGCTTGCGCGTTTGCGCATTGCTCTTCAAGCCCGGCAGCTTCCGTGGCAACTACAAGGTGGACTATGTGGGCCGCGAGATCGGCAACGAGTTCATCGTAGGCTACGGAATGGACTATGACGAGGCGGGACGCACCCTGCCGGAGATATTCGTGGTCAAGGGGTAAGGTTAAAGGTGAAAGGTTTAAGATGAAAATGAAGAGACATATACATATAATATTGTTTGCCGTTGGAGCGATGCTGGCTGCATCGTGCGGCAAATCAGAGGTACATATCAACGTCAGCGACGACCAGCTGGAGGGCCTCTGGCAGAAAAACGATACCCAGGAGTATTGGCGCTATGTGGTCGACGGCCACACCGGCGTCACGTGGGACCTCGCCGAAGACATCACCGAGGAGGAGAGCAACCTCACCTTCACGTGGAGCGTCAACGGCGACGTGCTGCGCCATATATTCACCGGCGCGCAGAACAACCAGGCGATACCGAAAGTGTATACCGTCAAGGAAATCAGCTCGACGGCAATGACTTGGACTGACGAATACGGCATCACGCACAAATTCACCAAAGCAGAATAGAGCCATGAAAAAAGGATGGAAGATAGCACTTATCTCGCTGGGCTCGCTGCTGGGCTTGGTGGTCGTCGTGGTGGCTGTGGCCCTATGGCTGGTGTTCACTCCGAGCCAGCTGACCAAGATAGTGAACAAACTGGCGGGAGAATATGTGCTGGCGGAGACGCATTTCGAGAGCGTGGACCTGACGCTCTTCAAAACCTTCCCGGATGCAGGACTGAAGGTGGGCAAGGTCTACATTGTCAACCCCATGGAGGGCGCACCGAGCGACACCGTGGCCAGCATCGGCAGCCTGACGGTGGGCGTGGACGTGAAACGCTTCCTCAAAGAAAATGAAGTCATTGTGCATCAAGTGCTGCTCGACGATGTGCAGGCCGAACTATACATGGACAAGGAAGGACGGAGCAACTTCGACATCTTCCCGAAGAGCGACGACGAAGACACCACCAAGAGCACCTTCAGCCTCGACAGCCTGCCCAATATAGACCTCAAGAAGATAAAAATCAGCAATCTCGATGCTCATCTGCTCAACGTGCAGGGCGGTATGGACGCGACGGTCGACGACTTCGGTCTGAAGGTGGTCGGCACGCTGCAGACCGGCATGGTTGATGCCAACCTCGACATAGAGAGCGGCGGAATCGCCCTCGCCATGTCCGACAGCACCGGTGCCACCACGCTGGCTGCCACACTCCGTGACCTCGACGTAGAGTTGAAAGGCTCGGGCAATCTGGATGCCGTCGACGGCAAGCTGAAACTCAAGGTCAAACACGCGACGGCAAAGGTCGGAGAGACCGACATGGTCAACACTGCACTGCAGGAATCGAAGCATGAACTGCTGACACTGTCGGCACCGTTCAAAGCCGACCTCAGGCAAATGAAGATACAGCTTGACGAAAGCAAACTCAAACTCGACAACTACGCGCTGGGCTTCAAAGGCGACGTCCGGCTCGACCCGATGGCGGTCGATGTGGCTTTGGCTACCGACGGCGCCTGGCAGGTGGAACCCCTGCTGAAGATAGTGCCCGAACAGTTCGTGAGCTTTGCCAAGGATATGGACGTCGATGCCAAAGTAGAGCTTCAGGCCACAGCCGTGGGTACGCTGACCGACAGCACAATGCCGCTGATTGACGCACAGGTGAAGCTGGCCGACGGACGATTCTACATGCCGAAGTCGTTGCCGTATAAGATAAACAAGATAAACGGCGACATCGACGCCCACCTTGATATGGGCAAAGGCGGCGTGAGTCACGCTGTGATAAAGAACTTCAAGGCTCACACGCGAAGCACTGACGTCAGCATCACCGGTCGGGCCGACGACCTGCTGGGCGACATACACGTAGACGCCGCCATCAAAGGCTCGATGCCGCTGGCCGACGCAATGCCGATGCTGCCAGACACTATGCCGCTCAGCGGCAACGCCGACATAGCCCTCGATATGAAGGTCAACACGGCGATGAGTAGCCTGCAGAACATGGCGCTGGAGAAAATGAAAGCCAGCGGCACGCTGAAACTGAAGAATGTGGATGTCACCTACGACAGCATACACGCCGAAGCTCCCAACCTCGACATAGCGCTGCAGCTCCCGGCCAAGGAGCACAAAGGCCGTCTGGCCGACGCCCACATCACCGGCAAGGGACTGAAGGTGGAGATGCCCGGCATGAACGGAACGCTGGAGACACCCGACATCAACGTGGGCGTCAACAATCCGATGAAAGAACAGATTGCCGCCAGTTTCGAAATTGCCGTCGGCGAGACCGAGGCCAACATCGACTCGATGATGGTCAGCCTCGGCGCATTGGAATTGAAAGGCTCGATGCGGATGGACTCGACGCAGAGCAATCCGCTGAAACAGTTCAACCCCGTGGTTGATATCGACATGCACAGCGCCGTGCTCTACATGCCGGTGCTGCCCGACGCGGTGCGTCTGTCGCAGTTCACCTTTGCCTACAGTCCGGAGACGTGCGAGCTGAGCACCGCCGAAGTGAAACTGGGACACAGCGACTTCCAGCTCTACGGCACGGTGGAAAATCTCGAACAGTGGATAGACAAGAAAGAGATACTTAGAGCCGACCTTAACTTCACGTCGAGCTATGCCGACGTCGACCAGCTGATGGACATGTTCAGCGGCATGGGCAGCGACGCCGATACAATAGAGCAGATGCGCGAGGAAGACAATGTGCCAGCCGAGGCCAATCCGTTCATAGTGCCCAAAGATGTGGATATCACGCTGCATACACATATACAACGCAGTGTGGCCTTTGGCAACGACCTGAACGATGTGGCCGGCGCGCTGACGATAAACGACGGTGTGGCGGTGCTCGACCAGATGGGCTTTGTCTGCAAAGCCGCCACGATGCAGCTGACGGCCCTCTACAAATCGCCGCGTCCCAACAACCTTTTTGTGGGCCTCGACTTCCACCTGCTCGACATTCAGATAGACGAACTGCTCGACATGATACCCGCAGTGGACACGCTGGTGCCAATGCTGGCGGCCTTCAACGGCAACGCCAACTTCCACCTGGCAGGCGAGAGTTTCCTCGATGCCAAATACCAGCCCAAGATGAGTTCGCTGCTCGGCTCGGCAGCCATCAGCGGCAAGGATCTGGTGGTGATGGACAACAGCACCATCTCGCAGATAGCCAAACTGATGCAGTTCAAGAGTTGGAAAGACAAGGATAACAAGATAAAGATAGACAGTCTGGATGTGGAGATGACATGCTTCCGCAAAGAGATAGAGGTGTTCCCGTTCCTGCTCAACATCGGCAAATACCAGCTCTGTGCCTCGGGAAAACATACGCTCGACAACAACTGCGGCTACCATGTGGAGCTGCTGAAAAACCCCTTGATGGCCAAGGTGGGAGTCGATGTCAGAGGCAACCTCAGCAGTCCGAAGATTAGCTTGGGAGAAGTGCGCTACGCCGACCTTTACAAGCCGGAAAAGCAAGGTGTGGTGGAAAAACAGACTCTTGAACTGAAGCGGATGATAAGAGAAGCCCTTGAGGCGAATGTAAGATAAAAATATAATGCACCCACAGTAATGGCGATATTCCATAGATACCAAAGCACAATACACGGCAACTACCGGCGGGCTTACCTGCGCGGCGGATTGCTGATTGGTGCGCTTCTGGCGCTGTATGTGCTGGCACGCCTGCTGATGGGCAGTCCTGTGCAGTCGCCGACGTCGTACATCAGCGACGCCGTGATGCTGGTGCTTGTGGTGCTGCTCACAGCCTTCTATCGCAATTCGTTGCCCGAAAAGAAAATCACCCTGAAAGAGGCGATGCTTTTCGGTATGGGCGCTGCCGCTATCGGCGCTGTGATATATGGAATATCATTGTGGATTGCCGGATGGGCTTTCCCTCAGCAGGCAGCCATCTTCACCGCCACCATGACTGGACAGGAAACCCTGCCGGGCGATCCGCAGATACGCTATTGGGCTGCCTGGTGGGGCATTGTGGGCGGCATAAGCTTGATGGTGGTGGGCGCTTTCGGTGCCTTTTTGGCATCCATATTCTTCAGAAACGAAAAATCGGAAATCAAACATAAGAAATCATGATAGACATTTCAATCATTGTTCCCTCATATAATGAGGCCGAGTCGCTGCCGCACCTGGCCGAATGGATAGACCGCGTGATGCGCGAGAAAGGTTTTAGCTATGAGGTCATCATAGTGGATGACGGCAGTAACGACGGCACCTGGCAGGTGACAGAGCAGCTGCATAATGCCAATCCGTGCTATCGGGGCATAAAGTTTCGCCGTAACTATGGAAAAAGTGCGGCCCTCAACACCGGTTTTGCCGCCGCCGAAGGCGATGTGGTCATCACTATGGATGCCGACCTTCAGGACAGCCCAGACGAGGTGCCTGAACTCTACCGCATGATTAAAGAAGACGGCTACGACCTCGTCAGCGGTTGGAAAAAGAAACGCTACGACTCGAAGCTCGCCAAGAATATACCGTCCAAGTTCTTCAACTGGACCACACGCCGCCTGAGTGGCATCCATCTGCACGACTTCAACTGCGGCCTTAAGGCCTATCGGCATGATGTGGTGAAGAGTATAGAAGTCTACGGCGAGATGCATCGCTACATACCGGTTATAGCCAAGTGGGCCGGTTTCGGCAAGATAGGGGAGAAGGTGGTGCAGCACCGCAAGCGCGAATACGGAGTGACCAAGTTCGGCATGAACCGATTCATCAACGGCTATCTCGACTTGATGAGCATCATGTTTATGAGCAAATTCGGCAAACAGCCCATGCACTTCTTCGGAGCTATCGGAAGCATTGCGTTTATATTTGGCTTTGTGGCTCTGATTGTGGTGATTATCATGCGCCTGGCCGGTGTTATCGGTCTCACCAGAAGCGTCTGGTTCTACCTGTCGATGTTTGCCGCACTGATGGGTACAATGCTCTTCCTGGCCGGATTTATCGGCGAACTCGTCTGCCGCAACAGTACTACCCGTAACCAATACCTAATAGAGAAAGAACTATGAGCCTTCAATGTGGTATAGTGGGACTGCCCAATGTCGGCAAGTCCACCCTCTTTAATTGCCTGAGTAACGCTAAAGCTCAGGCGGCCAATTTCCCATTCTGCACCATAGAACCTAATGTCGGTGTCATCACAGTGCCAGACGAGCGGTTGGCCAAACTCGTTGAGATAGAGCGCCCTGCCAGTGTTGTGCCGGCTACTGTGGAAATTGTGGACATTGCAGGTCTTGTGCGAGGCGCTTCCAAAGGTGAAGGCCTTGGAAACAAGTTCCTTGCCGATATACGCAACTGCGACGCCATAATCCATGTGCTGCGTTGCTTCGACGACGACAATATCACGCATGTCGATGGAACGGTGGACCCTGTGCGCGACAAGCTCACCATCGATACCGAGCTTCAGTTCAAGGACCTCGAAACCATAGAGAACCGCTATGACAAAGAGGTCAAGAAAGGCAAGGCCGGCGGCGACGCCAGAGCCAAGAAACTGGTCGAGGTTATGGACCTCTATCGCGATGCACTGCTTTCTGGCCATAGCGCCCGCACCGTGCAGCTTGACGACGGCCAGTCAGAAGTGGCTCGCGACCTTATGCTGCTCACGTCGAAGCCTGTGCTTTACGTTTGCAATGTCGACGAAGCCTCTGTGGTCAACGGCAACAAATACGTTGACGCAGTGCGCGAATCTGTCAAGGACGAGAATGCCGAGGTTTTGGTTATCGGTGCCGGTATCGAAGCCGACATTGCAGAACTTGAAACATACGAAGAGAAACAGATGTTCCTCGAGGACCTAGGACTCAAGGAGAGCGGTGTCAATCGCTTGATCAAGGCTGCCTACCGCCTGCTCAACCTGCAGACATTCCTCACTGCCGGTCCGAAAGAGTGCCGTGCGTGGACCTTCCATAAAGGCATGAAGGCCCCTCAGACGGCTGGCATCATCCATTCCGATTTCGAACGCGGCTTTATCCGTGCCGAGGTTATCAAATATGACGACTATGTCAACCTCGGTTCCGAAGCCAAATGCCGCGAGGCCGGCAAGATAGCTGTCGAAGGCAAGGACTATGTTGTACAAGACGGCGATATCATGCACTTCAGGTTTAATGTGTAATTCATGCAATCGGTGAAGAGAAGAGAAAATGGCGCACCTCATGTGCAGAAGAGACGGGACAAATCTGTTGTCTCGTTTCATCTGTCTCTTGTCATAGGCTGCCTATTCCTCTCTTCCCTCATCTTCGCCTTGTCCTCTTGCTCCACCGAAAAGGCCAAGTGGACCAACATCCAGTACCACAACACAACCTGCCACTACAATGTTTGGTGGAACGGCAATGAGAGTCTCAAGGCTGGACGCGAGAAACTCCGCAAATCCGCCGTCGACGACTATACGCAGCTGTTGCCTGTCGAACCTCTTGGCACCGAAGACAATGCCCGCAGCGTAAATCCCGAGATGGACCGCGCTATCGAAAAAGGCGTTAAAGGTATCAAGAAGCACAGCATCTATGTCAAAGGCGAGGAGCATGTGCCTTACATAAAGGAATGCTATCTTCTGACGGCTTATGCCACATTCTACAAACAGGACTTTGTCTCTACAGCCAACACCTGCAACATACTCATCGGCCAATTTCCCGGCACCCGCGCTGGCGACGAGGGCGCTGTGCTCCTCGCACGCTGCCTGGTGCGCGACAAACGCTACGCCGAGGCCGAATCCGCCCTCGACCAGCTTGTCGCCAACCTTGGCAAGGGCAACTTCTCACGCTCGCAGCGCGACAAACTCTACATGGCCATGGTTGAGGCCACCGTTCCGCAGGAAAAATACAGGAAGGCTGTTGAATACATTCATCAGGCCATCGATGCTACCGACGACCGCAATGCCAAGGCCCGCCTCACTTTCCTCATGGCGCAAATATACCAACGGCTCGACAAACGCCCTGTGGCTGCCAAGTATTACCATCAGGTGCTCTCCTACGGTCCGGAATACGTCATGGAATTCAACGCCCGCCTCGGCGAAGCCTCCTGCGCCGACCTCCAGCACAGCGATATCGAAAAGCTTGAACGCCAGCTCGACGCCATGCTCCGCGACAAGAAAAACGAAGAATACCGCGACCAGATCTACTTCGCCAAAGGCGAGATGTTTTTCGGCGTTAAGGACGCCAAGCGAGCCTGTGACAACTACCGCCTCTCTGTTGCCGCCGCCAAAGCAAACAAGGCACAGAAAGCCCGTTCCGCCATCCGTATGGGCGAGGTGCTATACGATGTATATGAAAACTACGACCTCGCACAGGTATACTACGATACAGCCATACAAATCATCAAGACCGACTATCCCGACTTCGCCAACATACGCCGCCGCTACGACATGCTCACCGAACTCGCCTCCTACACCCGCGCCTATACCCATGCCGACAGCCTGCTGGCCGTTGCAGCCATGCCGGAGAGCGAACGCATGGCCCTTATCCAGGCCAAGATAGACACCCTCAAAAAACACGAGGAAGAGGAACGCGAGCGGGCGCTCATCGCCGAGATGACAGCCGACAGCCGCGACCAGCAGAACACCCTCGAGGGCGACTGGTATTTCTATAACAAAAACACAGTACAGAAAGGCAAAGAAACCTTCCGCCAGCGCTGGGGCCTCCGAGCCAACGAAGACCTCTGGTTCCTCAGCAACAAAAACACCATGTCCATGCTTGTGCCGGAACCCGAATCAAGCGAAGAACAGAATGACACTGCGGCCAGGACAGACACCGATACGTCGCTCCTTGCGCAGCAGTCGTCGCCTGCCGGCAACCCCAACGACCCACATAGCCCGGCCTACTACCTCAAAGAGCTGCCCACCACACCGCGCGCCCTCGACTCCATAGACTCCCTCACTTCGGCATCCCTCCTCGGCGCAGGCTACATCCTCTACGACGGCATCCACAACACCCCGCGCGCCCTCGAATGCTATCACCGTCTGGCCAAGGACTACACTTCATACGACGAGATTGTCCAGGCCTTCTACATGCTCTACCGCATCTACGACCGTCAGGGCAACACCCCGCAGGCCAACTACTACCGCGACATGGTGCTCATGGGCTTTCCCGACAGCGACTTCGCCAACCTCATCCGCGACAACGAATACTACAAAGAACTGATAGCTCGCGACAAACGTGTCGAAGAAGACTACGCCGAACTCTACGACCTCTACCAGCGCCGTCGCTACACGTCTGTCGTCAACCTTGCCGCGCAGGCTGAAGAATTATACCCTGACAACCCCATGTTGCCGCGATTCCGCTTCTGGCGCGGACTTGCCCTCGCCCAGCGCGGCGACAAACCCGAAGCCATAGCACAACTCGAAGACATTCTGGCCCATACACCGCGCACCGACAGCATTGTGCCCATCACCAAAATACAGCTTCAGCTCCTCCGCAACGACAGCCTCCTCCTCGCCGACAGAAGCAGCGAGGATATCACCCCGGCTGACGAACGCCGCGCCCGGCGGCAGCCCGCCACGCAGCCAGCCATCGACAGCACCGCCACAAGTGCCGCCGATGCTCCGCTGCCACCTGAAGCCCAGGTCTATCGCTATCGCCAGAACCAGCAATACTATGTCCTCGTCATCGTCAACGACCGCAACGTCCGCGCCACCGAGGTCCAATACCGCCTCACCGACTTCAACTCCGAATACTACGCCAACAAGGGTTACCGCGTCAATGCCACCCTCTTCACCGACAGCACCCAGATGCTCACCATCCATCGCTTCCTCTCCGAAGATGAAGCCCTCGGCTACTACCGCCATCTTCAGCAGGACGAAAGCCCCCTGCGACGCTATGCCGACGCCGACCACACCGAATTCATCATCAGCAACCAAAACTACTCCACATTCTACAACCGCAAAAACATTGAAGCCTACTTGGCTTTCTTCAGAAAATATCATTTAAAACAATAACAAACATTATGGCTAAGACAATGGAAATGGAAAGCACAGCCATCAACATCATCACCGATGGCACCAACATCAAAGGCGACATTACCGCATCGGGCGACTTCCGCCTCGACGGAACCCTCGAGGGAAACATACAACTCAACGGCAAACTTGTCGTCGGCGACAGCGGAGTCGTCAACGGCAACGTCCTCTGCCAGAACGCCAATATCATCGGCACCGTCAACGGCAACCTCTCCGTCAAAGAGCTCCTTTCACTCCACACCTCCGCCCGTGTCCATGGCGACATCCTCATCAACAAACTCTCCATAGAGCCCGGCGCCGTCTTCAGTGGCAAATGCCGCATGATCGACGAGGTGCGCACCGCCCAGCAGGAACAGCCCGCCGCCGAGCAACCAGCAACTGAAAGTTGAAAGTTGAATGTTGAAAGTTGAAAGTTGAAAGTTGAAAGTGGAAAGATTACCTGTCACGCAGGACAACTTTCAATATTCAAGATGACTTCTATAAATTGCCTCGAAGAGGCATCACTCTCAATACCCCCACACGGAAGTGTGGGGTAAATCAAGCAGATGCTCACCCGCGTCTCGGAGAGACGCTACTAAAAGTGAATTAATAGAACCACCTTCAACTTTCAACTTTCAACTTTATTCAACATTCAACTTTCGAATTTCAACTTTATAAGCAATGGAGACCCTCAAGACACTCTTCAGGCAATGGGCCGGCGAACCCTGCGTCGAAGCCCTTGCCATCGGGGCCGGTGGCTCCAGCCGCCGCTACTTCCGCCTCCTCGCCGCCAGTGGCCGCTCGGCCATCGGCGCCATCGCCTCCGACCGTCGTGAAAACGAAGCCTTCTTCGCCTTCACACGCCATCTTCATGCCAAAGGCATCCGTGTGCCACAGCTCTATGCCGTCGCCGACGACCGCTGCCACTACCTGCAGCAGGACCTCGGCGACCAAACCCTCTACGGACTCCTCTACGAAAAGAAACGCCAGGGTGGGGGATTCGACTCTCAGATGCTCAACCTCTACCGTTCAGCCCTCGCCGACCTTGCCGACATACAGCAGGCCGGTGCCGACATCGACTTCTCCGTCGCCTATCCAACGCCCGCCTTCGACCGCCGCTCCATACTCTGGGACCTCAATTACTTCAAATACTACTACCTCAAACTGGCCGACATCCCCTTCGATGAGCAACTCCTCGAAGACGACTTCTCACGGTTGGCCGACCTCCTTCTTCAAGCCGACTGCAACTACTTTATGTACCGCGAC
>JAFVWV010000090.1 GCA_017501495.1 Bacteroidales bacterium
AATACAGGCCCGTCGGGGCGGCACTTGCGTGCCGCCCCGACGGCTTTTTATAATATTTTTCTTTATTTTTCATAAAAATATGTATCTTTGCACTGTCCCATTTATTCATTAAATTGGGATAAAGTTTTTTAAAACAGTACATTACACTATGGCAAAAGAAATCAAATTCAGCCTCGTCTACCGCGATATGTGGCAGAGCAGCGGCAAATACCAACCCCGAGTGGACCAGCTCGAACGCATCGCCCCCGTCATCGTCTCGATGGGATGCTTCGACCGCATCGAAACCAACGGCGGCGCCTTCGAACAGGTGAACCTCATGTACGGCGAGAACCCCAACCGCGCCGTCCGCGCCTGGACCAAGCCCTTCAACCAAGCCGGTATCCAGACCCACATGCTCGAACGCGCCCTCAACGGCCTGCGCATGTACGGCGTGCCCAAAGACGTGCGCCAGCTGATGCCCAAGGTCAAAAAGGCCCAGGGTGTCGACATCATGCGCTCTTTCTGCGGCCTCAACGACCCGCGCAACCTCGAGCTCTCGGTCAAGTATGCCAAAGAAGCCGGCATGATCAGCCAGGCCGCCCTCTCCATCACCCACTCTCCCGTCCACACCGTGGAATACTACATGGGCATCGTCGACAAACTGGTCTCCTTCGGAGCCGACGAGATATGCCTCAAAGACATGGCCGGCGTGGGCCGTCCCGCCACGCTGGGCCGCCTCGTCCACGAGATAAAGACCAAATACCCCCACATCATAGTGCAATACCACGGCCACACAGGCCCCGGCCTCTCCATGGCCTCGACCCTCATGGTGGCCCAGGCCGGCGCTGACGTCATCGACTGCGCCATGGAGCCCCTCTCCTGGGGCATGGTGCACCCCGACGTCATCAGCGTCCAGGCCATGCTCCGCGACGCAGGCTTCCTCGTCAAGGACATCAACATGGATGCCTATATGGAGGCCCGCAAGCTGACGCAGGAGTTCATCGACGACTTCCTCGGCCTCTACATCAACCCCGGCAACCGCATCAGCACCTCGCTCCTCGTGGGCTGCGGCCTGCCCGGCGGCATGATGGGCTCCATGATGAGCGACCTCCGCGGTGTGCACGGCGCCATCAACATGGCCCTCAAGAAGAGCGGCAAGCCCGAAGTCTCCTTCGAAGAGCTCACCGTGCAGCTCTTCCAGGAGGTGGAGCACATCTGGCCCATGCTGGGCTATCCCCCGCTGGTGACCCCCTTCAGCCAGTACACCAAGAACATCGCCGTCATGAACCTCCTCTCCATGGCCCAGGGCAAACCGCGCTTCAGCCAGATCGACAAAGACAGCTGGAGCATGATTCTCGGCCGCGCCGGCCGTCTGCCCGGCCAGCTGGCCCCCGAAATCGTCGAGCTGGCCAAGAGCCAGGGCATGGAGTTCTACACCGGCGTGCCGCAGGATGCCTACCCCGACGCGCTGCCCGAATACATCAAGGAGATGGAGCAGAACGGCTGGGACCGCGGCCAGGACGACGAAGAGCTCTTCGAGCTGGCCATGCACGACCGCCAGTACCGCGACTACAAGAGCGGCCTGGCCAAAGAGCGCTTCAACAAGGAGGTGGCGCAGCTGCGGGCCGAGAAGAACGCCCCCGCCCCCGCCGCCACGGCCGAGAGCCTCGCCCTCAACTATATCACCCCGCGCCACCCCGGCGCCACACCCGTCGTGGCCACCGCAACAGGCCGCCTGCTCTGGGAGGTGCGCTTCGACGACCGCAGCACCGCCCCCGCACCGGGCACCGAACTCAAAGAAGGCGACACCCTGGCCAACATCGAAGCCCCCTACGCCATTGTGCCCGTCACCGCACTCAAAGGCGGCCGCATCGTCGACACCTGCATCCCGCAGGGCCGCATGGTCAAAAAAGGCGACGTCATCGGCTGGGTAGAGTAGAGCGTAGAATATAGTTAAAAAAGGAGAGCCCGAAATCGTTTTTTTTAACTTTTATTTGGTCAGTTTCAAAAAAGTATGTACTTTTGCATTTCGAATTACTAAACTAATCGACTATGGGAATCACGATACCTGCCCTTATCATCGGGGCCATTTTCGTCAACAATGTAGTGCTCGCCCAGTTCCTCGGCATCTGCCCCTTTCTCGGTGTGAGCAAGGACGTTAAGTCGTCCGTCGGCATGAGCGGAGCAGTCCTTTTCGTCATGCTCCTCGCCACCCTCGTCACCTGGCTCATCATGCAGTATGTGCTCGTGCCGCTCAACCTCCAATATCTGCAAACCATCGCCTACATCCTCGTCATTGCCGGCCTTGTGCAGATGGTAGAGATAGTGCTCAAGAAGATTGCCCCCTCGCTCTATCAGGCCCTGGGCGTCTTCCTGCCGCTGATCACCACCAACTGCGCCGTCCTCGGTGTGGCCATCCTCGTGGTGCAGAAGAACATGAACCTGCTTGAGAGCGTTGTCTACGCCGCCTCTATCGCCGTGGGCTTTGCCCTGGCGCTGGTGCTCTTTGCCGGCATCCGCGAGCAGCTCGACCTCACGGGCGTGCCCAAAGGCATGAAGGGTGTGCCCATAGCGCTGATCACCGCCGGCATCCTGGCCATGGCCTTCATGGGCTTCAACAACCTCGTGCCGCTGCCCTAACGTAAGACATCGAACACAATGAATATTCAGAAAGTCACCAAGGCCCTTCTTCCGCTGCTGGCCTGCGTCCTGCTGCTGGCCGCCTGCGGCAGCCGCACCGCTGCCCCCGACACCACCCAGCTGACCGACGATGCCGCGGCCCTCGCCTTCGGCGAACCCGTCGAAGACGCCGTCGAGGAAGTGCTGCCCCAAGCCTGAGAAGAAACCAAAACCCTATAAAGAGTGAGGGCCGACGCATTCGCGTCGGCCCTCACTCTTTTCACAGAAAGCCCAAGGGTGGTCTATGAAGTCCCAAGAAGCCTTAAGGAGCCATAGGACATCCTAAGAAATCCCAGGATAACCTAAAGCTTCCTATAACACCTAATTCCTGTACCCTATCACCCGGCGCACCTCGGCGAGGGTCCGGGCGGCGCTCTCGTGGGCCTTCTCCTTGCCGCGGTCCATGATGCGGCGCAGGGCCTCGTCGTCGGCGCCGATCTCGAGTATGCGCTGGCGCAGCGGCTCCACGAAGGCCACCATGTCTTCGGCCAGCTGCTTCTTCAGGTCGCCGTAGCGTATCTGGCAGCGGTTGTAGAGGTCGTCGAAGTATTCCACCGTGTCGGGTGTCGACACGGCCCTCAGCAGCGCGAAGAGGTTCTCTATCTCCTCGGGCTTCTGCTGGTTCATCTCCGTGGGGCCGCTGTCGCTCTTGGCTTTCATTATCTTCTTGCGTATCACCGACGGCTCGTCGGTGAGGAAGATGGTGCTGGCCTCGCCTTCGCTCTTGCCCATCTTGCCGCTGCCGTTGAGGGCGGGTATCTTCACCAGGCCCGTCTTCGACCCGATGGCCTGCGGCAGCGGGAACACCTCGGCGCCGTACATCGTGTTGAAGCGCTGGGCGAAGGTGCGGGTCATCTCCAGGTGCTGCTCCTGGTCTTTGCCCACGGGCACGCGCGTGGCCTTGTGTATCAATATGTCGGCGGCCATGAGCGTCGGGTAGGTCAGCAGGCCGGCGTTGACGTTGTTGGGGTTCTGGCGCACCTTGTCTTTGAAGGATGTGACGCGCTCGAGCTCGCCGAGGTAGGCGTTCATGTTGAGGAAGAGGTAGAGCTCGATGGTCTCGGGCAGGTCGCTCTGCAGGTATATGGTGGCCTTCTCGGGGTCGAGGCCGGCGGCCAGGTACTGCACCAGTATGGTGCGGGCGTCCTGATAGATGCTGCCCGGCGTGGGGTGGGTGGTCAGCGAGTGGTAGTCGGCCACGAAGAAGTAGCAGTCCAGCTCGTCCTGCATAGCCACGAAGTTGCGCAAGGCGCCGAAATAGTTGCCCAGGTGCAGGTTGCCCGTGGGGCGTATACCGCTGCAAACGATGTCTTTAGCCATAATTCTATCACATTGATCAATGTTGCAAATATACAAAAAAAATTTATTTTCCCAACGCCACCTTTACCTGCGACACAAACTTGTTATATTGGCTCAATGTCGCGTCTCTTCGAGACGCCGGGAGACAGGGATATCGTCGACCCCGCACTGCGTTCCTCGTGTGGGGTTATTGAGATTCAACCTCTCCGAGTCTGTCAGAAAATCAGTAACATTTTAAACTATAGGTGGGTTCTATAAATCCTTAATTCTCCTGCTCGCCTTCGGCATCGCGAAATCTTGTAAATCTTATAAATTATTCCGCCTGCGGCGGTTACGCGTAGCGCAAAATCTATAAGATCTATAGATTTCTGCCCGCAGGGCAAGGTGTCTGTTGATTTTTAAATCCTTAATCCTCCTGCTCGCCTTCGGCTTCGCGAAATCTTGTATATCTTATAAATTATTCCGCCTGCGGCGGTTACGCGTAGCGCAAAATCTATATGATTTATAGATTTCTGCCCGCAGGGCAAGGTGACTGTCGTTTTTTAAATCCTTAATCCTCCTCCTCGCCTTCGGCATCGCGAAATCTTGTAAATCTTATAAATTATTCCGCCTTCGGCGGTTACGCGTAGCGCAAAATCTATAAGATTTAGGGGACATCTATAAATTGCCTCGAAGAGGCATTATCTCAATAACCCCACACGGAAGTGTGGGGTATATCAAGCAAATACAACTCAGCGTCTCGGAGAGACGCTACTAAAAGTGAATTAATAGAACCAAAGTGGCCGGCTTCAACAATAAAGCCGGCCACTTTTTTTTGTTAAAACATTCTGCCTTTTAGCCGAGGCGCTTGAACTGGCAGGTGAAGTGACGCATCAGCTCGGCCTCCCAGGTGATCTCCAGACCGCGCTTGATGGTGTCGCGGCGGTCGTAGACGTTCTTCAGGGCGGCGGCTATCACGTCCATGTGGTTGTTGGTGTACACGCGGCGCGGGATGCAGAGGCGCACGAAGTCGTTGCCGCCGAAGCGGTTCTGGCGCGTCACCGGGTCGCGGTCGGCCAGCACATAGCCGATTTCGCAGGCGCGGATGCCGGCCTCGAGATACAGCTCGCAGGTCAGCGTCTGGGCCGGGAACTCTTCTTTCGGCACATTGCTCAGCACCTTGTCGCCGTCGACGAAGATGGCGTGGCCACCGGCGGGACGCTGGTAGGGGATGCCGTACTCGTCCAGCTTGTCGGCCAGGTACTGCACCTGCTTGATGCGGGTCTCCACCATCTCAAACTCGATGTTCTCTTTCAGACCCACGGCCAGGGCGTCCATGTCGCGGCCGTTCATGCCGCCGTAGGTCAGGAAGCCCTCGAAGGGGATGCAGAAGAGCTTCGCACCCTCGTACCAGTCCTTCTTGTTGGTGGCTATGAAGCCGCCCATGTTCACCAGACCGTCTTTCTTAGCACTCATGGTCATCGAGTCGGCATAGCTGAACATCTCCAGGGCTATCTCGCGCAGGGTCTTGTTCTCGTAGCCTTTCTCGCGGGTCTTGATGAAGTAGGCGTTCTCGATGAAGCGGGCGCTGTCGACGTTGACGGGCACGCCGTATTTGTGGCAGAGTTCGCAGGTCTCGCGGATGTTCTGCATGCTGACGGGCTGGCCGCCGACGGTGTTGTTGGTCACCGTGAGCACCATGAAGGGCACATTGCCCTTGTTCTCCTGCAGCACCTTCTCCAGCTTGGCCAGGTCCACATTGCCCTTGAAGGGCACCTCGAGCTGCGTGTCGTAGGCCTCGGGCACGGTCACGTCGATGGCGAAGGCCTTGCGGCTCTCGATGTGGCCCTTGGTGGTGTCGAAGTGGGCGTTGCCGGGCACCACCATGCCGGGCTTCACCAGGTAGCTGAACAGCACGTTCTCGGCGGCGCGGCCCTGGTGCGTCGGTATCACGTACTCAAAGCCCGTCAGCTCGGTGATGGTGTCTTTCATGTGGTAGAACGAGCGGGCTCCGCCGTAGCTCTCGTCGCCCTGCATCATGGCCGCCCACTGGCGGTCGCTCATGGCGCCCGTGCCGCTGTCGGTCAGCAGGTCGATGTACACATAGTCGCTCTTCAGCATGAAGACGTTGTTGTGGGCCTCTTTCAGCCACTGCTCGCGCTGCTCGCGAGTGCTCTTCTTGATGGGTTCAACCATCTTGATTTTCCAGCTTTCTGCAAATGGAAGTTCCATAATCTTAATGTTTTTTTTGTGATTGATTATTATGATTTTTTCTGATTTTTTTCCGATTACTCCGATTACTCTGATTACTCTGATTACTCCGATTACTCCGATAATCAAAAGAAAAAGCAAAAGAAAAACCGCCGTCTGCCCTCTTCGGCGAGGGCGGCGGTCAACTAAAAGCAGACGTCTCTCTTCTTGATGTTCAGGAAGAGCTTGTGGATGGTCATGTATGGGTTGGCCGTGGTCATAATTCAGGCGGCAAAGATACAAAAAAAAATCCATCCAACAAAAAAAACTTTTCCCGCACGACGCGGATTGCCGCTTCCCTCTCGGACACACATCGCCGTTCCGGCTTTTTCCAAACACGAATTATCATGAATTGGACATGAATTACCATGAATTTTTACACGGTTGTCCGCGACATCGCGTTAATGCCTCGGAGAGGCATGATTTTAATAACCCCAGACAAACGAAGTGCAGTCTGGGGATTGACAAACAGACCGATAACAGCGTCTCGGAGAGACGCGCCCTCGTGTGTATGCCAGTCGCGGATTATCCTGTGAAATGACTATCCTTAGTCTGCATGCTTATGAGGGCGCGTCTCTCCGAGACGCTGCTTTGTATTTGTTTGATATACCCCACACTCGAAGTGCGGGGTTATTGAAAGTTTGCCTCTTCGAGGCAATTGCTGCTTTGTATTTGTTTAATAACCCCACACTCGAAGTGCGGGGTTATTGAGAGTTTGCCTCTTCGAGGCAATTAAAGCCATTCGTGTCGCAGAAAACCACGGCCCGCTTATCGTTTTTGCCACCAGCCACAGAAGCCACCCATTCGGCACATCAACGATACATCAACGATATATCAACGATATATCAACGATTGAAATCGTCGAAATATCGTTGATATATCGTTGATGTATCGTTGATATGCGCTACCGGTACGGGTGCAGACAGGGCAAAAACAGCCGCTTTTTAACCAATTTTAACTAAAATCACCCCCTTCCGGACGCCAAAACGCCCCCTGTGGCCGTCACAGAAACGCCGGTTGCGGACATGCCAGTTTATCAAAATTGCCACCTCCGCAAGCGCCCCCGGCAGGCACCGATGGCACCGGCCGGCGAACGTGCCGCCGACGGGTGGAACCCGCACACACCGACGGACACAAAATTGCGCCTGTTAGAAATTATTAATAATAAATATCAAAAAAAAACGTATCTTTGCATTTTAGCGCATAGAGCAACTTTTGACGTAAAATAAATAAAAACAACACAATAGGCGCAATATACGCCGACGGAAACAATATAAAAAAAGAGAAAAAAAACGACAACCCGACCGCGAATACATGATAGACGAGACAGTGATGGAACTGACAGAAACCAACACTAATCACGAATAAAAAAAGCATCTTAGATATAACCCACGAAATAAACCACACACACAATATGAGCAATTTAGTACTCACGAACGGAAAGAAATCATTGAACGGAACGAAACGGATACTGCTTTTGGTCGGCCTGGCCATCGCCGCGGCGCTTCCTGCGCAGGCTGCCGACTATGTGTTCATGTACAACGGCGGCTACCTTGCTGTCAACAACTCCGGTGCCGTAGTCTCCACCACCACCTTCAGCCGCTCCTGCGTCTGGACCTGCGTGTCGAACACCACCACGCTGACCGCCGCCACCCTCAGCGGAACGTCCACCTGGTTGTACACCGAGGCCAACGGCAAGCGCTATTGGCTTGTGGGCAGCAACTCAGACGGCACAAGTGTTACCGTACAAGAAGCGGCACCCGGAACGGCACGTTGGCGTTCCGACGGCACATATCTGTTCCACAGACAAAGCAATAATTACTACCTGTATTACCGCGGCGGTTCGTGGAAAACCAGCCGGAGAAACAATGGTAACTCTTATGGAGAAAACGCCTACATGTCAGGCAATGGCAGTGGTACCGACTATCGCTCCACCACCTCCACGGTGACGACGAACAACGTGGACGAGGCCGTCATCGGCTCGCTCTCTACCCCCACCATTACGCCCAACGAGGCGCAAAGCGTCGAATACAACGGCAGCGTCAGCTACAACGCCTCGGCCACGGGCCCCACCCGCATTGTGCCGGCACACACCACCTATACCCACAACAGCAACACCATCTACTACTACAACAACCAGACCCATACTTCTACCGATGCCTTCGCCATCAACAACCCCGAGGTTACCTACACTTGGACCCTCTCCGGTGACGGCGCCAGCGCACTGGAGCTGATGTCCACCACCGGCGAGAACACCATCGTGAAATACACCGGCAGCGCTACCGGCACCACGGCCACACTCACCGTCACCGCCAGGGTGGGTACCGAGACCCGTACGGCCTCCGTCACCATCAACGTCACACCCGTGGAGCCCACGGCCATCAGCGCCACAGGCACCACAGTGTATATGGGCAATAGCGGCGAGGTGGTCTACACCCTCACGCCCAACTATGCCTACAACCGCGTCGCGGCCGTCTCCGGCAACTCCGACATCTTCACCGTCAGCTCGCCCGCCACGAGCGGCGCCGTGGCCATCACCCCCGTGGCTCCGGGCCAGGCCACGTTGACCCTCACGGCCCTCAACTCCAACGGCAGCAACGGTCCCAGCGTAGTGGATACCGTCATCGTGCGCGACATCTGCGCCGTGCCGCAGTTCGCCTTCGCCCAGAGCGGCAGCTCCGTGCTGGCCACCATCACCACCACTACCCCGGGTGCCACCATCCGCTACATCACCGACGGCACCGACCCCACCCCCACCACCGGCACCGTCTACTCATCAGCCCCCTTCACCGTTGCCGACGGCACCAACATCAAGGCCATTGCCGTGAAGGACGGCTACTACGACCCCTCGGCCGTGGCCACCAAGGTAGTGCGCCCCATCGACTATGTGGAGCAGGGCGTCAGCGGCGGCATCGTCACCCTCAACGACCTGGAAGACCACACCTGGACCTACTACAGCGGCGTGAGCAGCGACCTCGACGGCGGCAACTACAACACCAACTACCTCGGCAAGCTCTACAGCCCCAACCCCCGCAATGTGAAAATCACCTACAAGGCCAACGGCGGCGCCGTCTCCATCGACGAGAGCGATACGCAGTTCGTCTACTACAAGACCCTCGAGGAGAGCGCCACTACCGGCGAGTACGCCTACCAGGTCATCAGCAACCCCTTCAGCAAACGCCCCAACGGCAAAGGCTTCGGCGGATGGAAGATCAAAGATGGTGCCGACTACATCAAAGGCTATAACGACGAGGCCACCCTGCCGCTCGACGCGGAGATTGTCTTCAACAACCTGCCCTATGCCAGCACCAACTGCGTCTCGGCGGAGATTGTCTTCGAGGCCACATGGGTGGACCTGAACAATATCACCTATGCCAGCGGCAATACCATCACCTACAATGTCTCCGGCGGCAACTACGAGACCAACATCCTTGTGCTGAACCGCAACGTCACCGGCACCATCACCACCTCGTCGCCCGTCACCATCATGATGGTGGAACCCAACGGCAGCAGCGACTACCGTGACACCTACACCTTCACCGGCAACATCACACCCGACAACAACGGGGTTACCAAGATAGAGTTCACGCGGTGGAATAGTCAAAATACAGTAGATGCAGATTACAACAACCTGTGGATCGGCCGTGGTATGACAACAACCAGCCGTTGCGCCAACCTGATAACAGGAGTCAATGGCACCGGGAGTGTGGCAAGCCCACAATACAGCATCAAGGTTGAAAGCGGAGTATACCAATATTTCGATTTTTATAAGGGACATAGTACATACACAGGAGGAACTGAAAACACAGGCTTTACCGTCTCGGGAAGCAGCGCCAATGCAAGAATCACGATTGGCAATGACTATGACAGAGCCAGTGGCACCAATACCAACCTTGAATTCATCTATGGCCCCATGTTCGGTTACTCTGGTAATTTTTCGACTAGGGGCAACCGCGACAATCTGCACACCCTGGATTTGGTTGTCAAGAGTGGCAGCATAGGCACAACCTTCTTCATGGAAAACACTAACACGGCCACCTACCTGCAGGGTGGTGCAGGATATTGCATGTATTTGAGCTCTGCTGGTAGCCAAACCAACGTTGGCGGCAGAAATGTGGTAATAGAAGGCGGCGATATATGCTCTATCGGCGGAGGTGTCGACAGTTATAATAATGCTCCCAGCAACAACAATACTCCAAGCACAACGACACACTACGACCGAATGGCATTGAATATACGCATCAAAGGAGGTACCATTCATGGCAATGTGTATGGCGGCGCCGCTAAATCACCCTCGGGTGGCAACAAGATAATCGTTATGACTGGTGGTCAAGTGAAAGGATGGCTTGCTGCTGGATGCAACGGCACAGATAATGATGGAGGACAGAACTATGGAACATCCTATGTATATATAGGTGGCAAGGGCGCCGTTGACAGCGACGGAAGCACCAAGGTGCTTGGCTATGCTAACGGTGGCAACGTCTATGCCGCCGGAGCAGGCCGACAGGGTGCCACCACCTGCGGCGAGATGACCTTCGGCTCCAATTTGGTTATTGCTGACGACTCCTACATCGAGCGTGGTATCTACGGCGGCGGCAACTATGGCTACGCAAAGCAAAACACCAGCATCTACATTATGGGAGGCGTTAACGAAGGACTTGCGGGAACCGTTAACACCGTAACTACCGAAGGAGGCCTTTATGGCGGCGCAAACCAGCAGGACGGTCCCGATGTGCATATATATATGAACGGCGGCGAGATGCGCGGCGGCGTCTACGGCGGTTGCAACACCTCCGGCTCCATCGACGGCGACGTCACCATGCACATCGACGGTGGCCAGGTGGGTACCACCACCCAGGCTGCCAATATCCACGGCGGCGGATACGGCCAGGCCACGCGTGTGCTCGGCAGCGTCAACCTGACGCTGGGCAAGGCCGACTGCAGCACCATCGCCGATGGTGTGACCGTCTACGGCGACGTCTACGGCGGCAGCGCCGAAGGCCGCACCAACGGCAACAACGGCCTCACCTCCGGCGCCGTGACCAACGTCAACCTCTACCACGGCACCATCTACGGCGCCCTCTACGGCGGCGGCCTCGGCACTAAGACACCTGACCATCCCGCCATCGTCTACGGCCCCGTGGCCGTGAAGGTCTACGGCGGCAGCGTCCGCACCAACGACGGCAGCGGCGAGAACGGCTCGGGCGGCGTCTTCGGCTGCAACAACGTCAACGGCGCCCCGCAGGGCAACGTAACGGTCGACATCTACGGCACCGACTCCGCCGAGGCAGGCCACGAGTTTGCCCTCTATGCCGTCTACGGCGGCGGCAACCGCTCCGACTACGACCGCACCCCAGTGGTTACCATCCACGGCTGCAAAAACCACATCGAGTACGTCTACGGCGGCGGCAACGCCAGTGCCGTGCGAGGCACCGACGTCACCATCTGGGGCGGCCACATAGGCAACGCCTTCGGCGGCGGCAACGGCTTCAGCGTCACCGGCAACCACACCGACGCCTCGGCCGACCACTACAACCCCGGCGCCAACATCACCGCCGACGGCACCAACCTCACCATCCACGGCGGCACCATCGACGCCGCCTTCGGCGGCAGCAACCAGTGGGGCTACATCAACAGCACCATCACCGTCACCGTCGAGGAGCAGACCGAGTCCGCCAACGACCCCTGCACCGGGTCGGCCTATAAACCTTGCGACAACCTCATCGTCGAGCTCTACGGCGGCGGCAACCAGGCCCCGGCCGTGACCCGGGAGGATGCCTACATCAGCCCCGACGTCAACATCAACTCCTGCAACATGGAGATCACCAACCTCTTCGGCGGCGCCAAGAACGCCAACCACGGCGCCAACATCAACCTCGAGGTCACCAAGGGCAAGTTCGAGAACGTCTTCGGCGGCAACAACCTGGGCGGCACCATCACCGGCAACGTCACCCTCACCCTCAAGGGCGGCACCATGACCAACGCCTTCGGCGGCAACAACATGGGCGGCTCCATCACGGGCACCATCACGGTTCTCGTCGACTCCACGGGCGAATGCCCGCTGAAGGTGGACAACGTCTACGGCGGCGGCAACCAGGCAGCCTACGCCCCCAACGACCCCACGGCGGCGACGCCCACGGTCAACTTCGTCAACGGCACGGTGCGCAACGCCGTCTTCGGCGGCGGCCTCGGCGACGCAGCCAAAATCACGGCCAACCCCACCGTCAACATCGGCGGCACCGGCAGCAAGCATGCCGTAGTGGGCGGCACCCGTATTAACGGCACCAAGGGCGACGGCAACGTCTACGGCGGCGGCTCGCAGGCCGACGTCCTCAAGGACGGCGCTGGCACCGGCAACACCAGCGTCACCCTCAGCGGCCACGCCACGGTGAAGGGCAACGTCTACGGCGGCGGCAACGAAGCCAATGTAGAGGGCAACTCGTCGGTGAAATTGGAAGAATAAACATTATAAAGATGGACTCTATAAATCAAAATGCTCCTATCCCTGCGGGCAGAAATCTAGTAAATCCAGTAAATTTTTGCTGACGCAACAAACGCGAAGCGTATAATTTACAAGATTTACAAGATTTCGCGGTGCCGAAGGCAAGCAGGATAATCAAGAATTTATAGAACCCTCCTAAAGAATAAAGGAAGAACCCATGAAACGGAAAGAAATAACAGACACACTCAGCCGGGAGTTCAGCAAGCTGCCTCTCGACATCGAGGTGTGGCTCTACGGCAGCGAGGCCCGCGGCGACGCACGTCCCGACTCGGACATCGACCTGCTGGTTCTTTTCAACAAGCCGGAAGTCAGATACGCCGACAGGGACAAGATTTTCGAGGTAACATATCCGATAGAAATGGAAACAGGTGTCATCATCAGCCCTTTTATCCTGCCCAAGTCCCAGTGGGAGTCGCGTATGACCCCTTTCCGTATGAATGTTATGAATGAAGGAATACGGCTATGAGCGAATTGAACCAACAGCAGAGAACCGACATTGTGCGTTATCGTATGGAGAACGCACGCAACACCCTGGCAGAAGTCGAGTTCCAGATAAACAACGGCTTCTACAATACTGCGGTGAACCGCATGTACTATGCCTGCTACTACGCTGTGTGTGCTCTGCTTATAGCCAACAAGATACAGACCAAGTCACACGACGGCGCCAGGCAGATGTTCAGCCTGCACTTCGTGAAAACAGGAATTGTGTCGAAAGAATACGGAAGGTTTTACAGCAACCTGTTTGAGGAACGCACTACGGGAGACTATGAAGACCTTTTCGACCACGACCTTGCGTCGTGCAAGGAACTTTACCCGATGGTGAAAGAATTTGTTGCAACACTGCTTCACATAGGAGAAGAGTGGCTTAAGGATAACCAAGTGAAATAATAATACAATGAAACATACTAATAGTTATACTATGAAACATACTTTTGCAGGCAAGGCCGCAGCGGTGGCTTTGCTGGCCATGCTGGGCTTGGGCGGCAATGCCCAGGCGCAGATCGTTGTCCATGGCGACGTCTACGGCGCCGGCAAGGGTGTATATCCCGGCGTGGATGTGGCCCGCGTGCACGGTAACTCCACCGTGGTGATGAGCGCCGGCACCGTAGACAGTAACGTCTACGGCGGTGGCGAGTTGGGCGCCGTCAACGGCAACACCGACGTGGCCATCTCCGGCACCGCCCATGTGGGAGGCAACGACCTCACCAGTTACAATGGCTTCGTCTTCGGCGGCGGCTCCGGCACCATCCAAGACCCCGGCTATGCCAATGTCAAGGGCAACTCCCATGTGGCCATCAGCGGCGGCTATGTGCACAACACCGTCTTTGGCGGCGGCGAGCTGGCCTCCGTGGGCACCTTTACCTTGGCTGCATCTGCCGATGCCGCGAACGACATCGTGGTCGGCGAGCCCGTCAACTGCGCCAGTGGTACCGGTCGCAGCCTGGTGGAGATCAGCGGTGGCCAGATAGGCCATAAGGACGCCACCTTGCGCGTGGATATCGGCTATGTCTTCGGTGCCGGTATGGGTGTCTACACCGACCCCCATGCTGCCAACGAACCGGCCCCCTCGGCCGACAACGCCCGTTTCGGCTATGTCAACACCGCCGAGGTGCAAGTCAGCGGCTCGGCCTTCATCGTGGGTGCCGTGTGGGGTGGCAGCGAGAACGGCCAGGTGCTCGACAGCTGCGGCGTCATCGTCAGCGGCGGCCAGATTGGCAACGGCTATGACTGGACGAACAAAGAGGGTAAAGGCCTCTATACTGCTGCCAACTGGGACGAAGCCGTTGCAGCCGTCAAGGCCCAGGATGCTACGCGCATCAACACCATTGCCGCTGCTATGCCGGAGTGCATGCACTGGAAATATGGCTACGATACCATCATCAACGGAGATTCTACCAAGCACTACCTCCCCTACGACCGCTATGCCAATGAAACCGGCGACACCACAGCCTCCTACAACCCCGGCGACGGCCACACCTTCTTCGGCAATGTCTTCGGCGGCGGCTCGGGCTACTACCCCTATGCCACCGACAATAGAGGCACGGGCGGCGAGTTCACCACCCAGTTCTACAAATTCCAGGGTCGTGTGCGCGGCAATACCTATGTGGAGATCACCGGCGGACATATCCTGACCTCGGTCTATGGCGGCTGCGAGTATGCCGACGTGTTGGGCGACTGCCGCGTGGTGATGACCGGCGGCACCCTCGGCCTCCCGCGAACCATCGACTCCATCACCGACCACCCCGTCACCAGCTACCTCTTCGGCGCCGGCAAGGGTGACCAGCGTACCGAGTTCAATATGCGTACCAATGTGCAGAATGTCAACGTGAAGGTCAGCGGCGGTCTCATCTTCGGTTCCGTCTTCGGCGGCGGCAAGGATGGTCACGTGCTGGGCGACGCCAAGGTGACCATCGACAGCGCTGCCTGGGTAGGCACCTGGGGCACCTCGTATGTCGACGGCAATATCTTCGGCGGCGGCCGCGGATTCGGCGGCACGGCCTACACGGCCGGCTCCATCGGCGGCAACGTCGAAGTCAATATCAACAACGACACCGTGGCGGGCACCCCCGTGAGACCCACCATGCTCGGCTCCGTCTACGGTGGTGGCCGTCTGGCCTCTGTGGGCTCCTACTTTGTGGCCGTGGGTGACCCCAATTATAGCCAGCTGCAGGACGGCGACGACCACGGCAATATCAAGATTAACATCACCGGCGGCACCATCGGCAACCTCAGAGAGTTCTCCCACCCAGTCTTCGATCCCGCCGCGAGTTACAGCGTGGGCGACGTGGTGGCCTACCAGAACCAGATGTACCGTTTCACCAGCGCACATCCCGCCGGCGCATGGAACCAAGCCGATGTCACCGACATCGTGCACACCACCGGCGGCAACGTCTTCGGCTCGAGCATGGGACGTCTGTTCAAGCTCGGCGCCACCGACGAGACCGACTCCAACAGCTTCCTGCGCATCTGGCCCGGTATGGCCAAGTGCAAGAACACCGAAATCAACATCAGCGGCGATGCCACCATCTATAGTAATGTCTATGGCGGCGGCGAGCTGGGCTATGTGATGAAGGACACCAAGGTGACCATCGACGGCAGCCAGGTGACCATCGGTCACGGTGTGGCTACCGGCACCACCGACGCCTGCTACCTGGGCTCCGTCTATGGCGGCGGCTACGGCAGCGACAACATCACCCCACACATCAACGACACAGCGAGCATCACCTCCACCTCCGGCTTTGTTTCGGCGGCCATGCATGCCGGCCGCGTCTACGGCAACACCGAGGTGGAATTGAAGAACGGTCACATCCTGGGCAACATCTATGGTGGCGGCGAGCTGGCCTCCGTGGGACGCCGCTGGAAGGACATGACCTACGCCTACGACCCCTCAAACCCCTATAAATTCCAGCCTCCCTACAACGGCACCGCCGCGACCTACAACTACGAGGTGAACGGCGTAACCTACACCTCCTACGGCTACAGCGCCAATGTGGGCAACACCAAGGTGACCGTCAGCGGCGGCAAGGTGGGCGAGGTGGACAATGTCACCGTCGGCACCCACCGTGTGGCAGGCCACTCGACCGGCCGCAAGGGTTCCGTCTTCGGCGGCAGCAAGGGCCGCCCAGGCTATTTTGATACAATTAATAATAAAGACTACGGCTTCCACTACACCCGCATGGCCTATGTCGACAAGACGCAGGTCATCATCAAGGGCGGTCAGATTGCCGCCTCGGTCTTCGGCGGCGGCGAGAACGGCCACGTGCGTTACGACGCCACCGTCACCATGACCGACGGCACCGTGGGTCTGGAACTCACTGCAGGGGAGAAAGCCCTCGACGCGAATGGCGAAGCCCTTGTAGATATATATCACGGCAACGTCTACGGCGGCGGCCGCGGTATCGATATGACCCAGAGCGGCTACCTGGGCGAGGCTTCCGGCCAGGTGTTCGGCAACACCACGGTCGACATCAGCGGCGGCACGGTGCGCCACCACGTCTTCGGCGGCGGCTCCATTGCCTCGGTGGGCACCTACGTCGCCTACCCCATCGTCCCGGGCGACCACGCCGAAGCCTTGACCGGCAAGGCCACCGTCACCATCCACGGCGGTGTGATTGGCTCCGACGGTATGAACAACGGCTTTGTCTACGGCTCGGGCCGCGGTGTGGCTTATACCGGTTCCGACTATGCCCACAAGGCCTTCGTCAACAACACCGAAGTGAATATCCAGACCGGCGCCGATGTGCGTGGCTCGGTCTTCGGCGGCGGCGCCAACGGCCACGTGATGACCGACACCAAGGTGAACATCAGCGGCGGCACCATCGGCTCGCCCATCAACAGCACCGACTGGACGCTACCCGTTGCCTATACACCCACAACGCCGGGGGCTGCAGACATGGTGGGCACCGAATGGGTGAAATACCCCACCAACGACCCCTCCGACCCCAACTATAACGACTATATGTCCCAGCTCGGCGAGAGCGCTGTGACCCACTTCCACGGCAACGTCTACGGCGGCGGCCGCGGTGTGGACCGCCACGACGGCAACTTCAGCACCACCGCCGGCCGCGTGTACGGCAACACCAATGTCGACGTCAGCGGCGGCATCATCTACCACAACGTCTATGGCGGCGGCTCGATGGCCTCGGTGGGCTACTATAACGAGGTGCCCATCACGCCCCACTCCACCATACTTAGCGGCGGCATCGCCACCGTCACCATCCGTGGCGGCCAAATCGGCACCACGGGCCACAACAACGGCCACGTCTTCGGCTCGAGCCGTGGTATGGCCGGCAGCGAATATTCCCACTTCGCCTTCACCGAGGACACCTATGTCAACATCAAGGATGGCGCCGACATCCGCGGCTCGGTCTTCGGCTCGGGCGAGAACGGCCACGTGCTCAACAACACCTATGTCACCATGACCGGCGGCAAGGTGGGTCGCGACCTTACGGTGAAGGCCACCCTTCTGGACGACACCACCGAACTGGTCACCGGTGAAGCCTGCACCGAAGAGGCGGGCGCCGACGCGTCCGTCATCTTCCGTGGCAACGTCTACGGCGGCGGCCGCGGTGTGGACCGCCACAACGGCAAGCTCAGCCTCAGCGCCGGCACCGTCTACGGCAACACCCACGTCGACATCAGCGGCGGCACCGTCACCCACAACGTCTACGGCGGCGGCTCGATGGCCTCGGTGGGCTCCACCAAGTACAAGGACGCCGAAGGCAACTACACCTCCTATGAGCCTGTCCGCAACGGGACATTGGAACCCCCCGTCTTTTACGACACGGTAGGCAAACCGGAGCGCTCGCACCGCTACAAGGACTCCCATGGCGAATACACCTCCCGCATCCCTGTGGAGACCCCCTGTACCTACAAGTATAAGACCAGCGCCGATGCTACCGAGTACACGAGCGATACGAGCGTGGCGGACCCCGTGACCGGTGACTATTACGACTCTATCAAATACCGCTGGATGAATCCCACTACCGGCAACTATACCGAAACGAGCTTAACCTATTATGACACTGTCGGCGTCGATACCATTACCGGCATGGCCATCGTCACCATCAGTTCCAATGCCATCATCGGCAACGCCGGCGAATTTGTCGTCGACCGCAAGGGCTTCAACAACGGCCGCGTCTTCGGCGCCGGCCGCGGTATGGCCGGTGGCGCATATGCCGCCCGCGCCAACGTCTACAACACCATCGTCACCATCAATGGCGGCACGGTCAACGGCTCCGTCTTCGGCGGCGGCGAGAACGGCCACGTGCTGCATAACACCCGCGTCACCGTCAACGACGGCACCATCGGCCACAACATGAACGCCTCTTATGCCGCTGTCGAAGGTGCCTTCGGAAGCAGCATGCCTGAGATGATTCCGGTCATGAAGAGCCGTATGGCCAACGTCGGCAACGTCTACGGTGCCGGCCGCGGATGCGACCTGGACCATGACGGGACCTATTCCATGAGCGCCGGCTACGTGCGCGGCAAGACCGTCGTCACCGTCAACGGCGGCACCATCCACCGCAACGTCTACGGTGGCGGTTCGATGGCCATTGTGGGCGACTACGGCCTCAATGGCACCGAAGACCACATCCAAGACGCCAACTCCGGTTTGGCCACCGTCAACATCCACTCCTCTGTGGGCGACTCGAACGACAACGTGGGCTTCGGCGGCAACGTCTTCGGCTCGAGCCGCGGACGCGCCAACGACCCCGCCAACCCCGATTTCGACTTCGCCGATATGGCCTATGCCTTCAAGACCCAGGTCAACATCGGTAACGATGCCGGCGACGAGGTTCTCACCGTCTACCGCAATGTCTACGGCGGCGGCGAAAGCGGCCACGTCGACTACGGCGGCACCACCGTCAATATCAAGAGCGGCACCGTCAAGGGCAACGTCTTCGGCGGCGGCCGCGGCAGCTCCCTCTCGCCGACGGCAGGCATCGTCGACGGACCCACGCAGGTCAACATCGGCACCGAAGCTCAGCTGACCAGCGACATTGCGAACACCGTGGTCGTCGAAGGCCACGTCTTCGGCGGCAACGACGCAGGCTCGTCGCCACTCGGCATCATGAACGTCGACATCTGGCGCACAGCCCACAGCGGCAACAACGTCTACCCCACCCTCACGTCCGAGACCGACACGGCGGCGCTGCTCAACCAGCCCGACTCAAGCTACTACGCCATCAGCGGCGTCTACGGCGGCGGCAACGAGGCTTCGGTGCTCACGGGCGACGTGAGCATAGACGCTCCCGCCTGGGCCGGCAAAGAAAGCATGCTCAACACCAAATACATCGACCAGCGCCTCAACGTCGCGTCATGGCCCGGCGGCACGAGCCGTCTCTCGAAGGTGACCATCCACGAATGCTCGGAGAACACCGTGATGTACGTCTACGGCGGCGGCCGCGCGGCCGACACCTACGAGAATGAGGTGCTCATCGAGGGCGGACGCGTCTACCGCGCCTTCGCCGGCGGCGACGGCCACACCGGCACCAAGTCCGACGTCGTCACCGACGCCTCGATCACCGTCGAGGGCGGCCTGGTCTACCAAGTCTTCGGCGGCTCCAACACCAACGGTATCGTGAAAGGCGTGGCCAGCGTCAACCTCGACCCGCAGGACAACTGCGAACTGGTCAACCACAGCATCTTCGGCGGCGGCAACGAAGCCCCCGGCGGCTCGACGGTGGTCACCATCCCCTGCGGCACCACAGGCATCAACGACGTCTACGGCGGCGCCAACGAAGCCCTCATCACCGGCGACGTGATACTCAACATCCTCGGCGGCTCGATGAACCGCGTCTTCGGCGGCTCGCGCAACGCCGAAATCGACGGCAACGTCACCGTCAACATCACCGGCGGCAGCATCGACACCGTCTTCGGCGGCAACAACGTCGACGGCAACATCACCGGCCAGATCGACGTCAACATCGACTGGGGCAACAACACCTGCACCGACCCGCTGTACATAGGCACCGTCTTCGGCGGCGGCAACGAGGCTCGCTACACGCCCTCGTCGGCAGCCCTCGTCTCGCCCTCGGTCAACATCGTCAAAGCCACCATCAGCGAAGACATCTTCGGCGGCGGCAACGGCACCACCCGCACCGCCACGAGCGACGCCCAGGTGACGGCCAACCCCTCGGTGCTCGTAGGCGCACCGCGCTTTGCCGACAAAACCGGCGCCACACTGGCTCCGGCCGTCGACTGCGACACCGTGACCGTCATGGGCAGCATCTTCGGCGGCGGCAACGCCTCACCCACCATCGGCAACACCACCGTCGTGGTGCGCGGCGAGAAGACCCTGGTGCAGCAGAGCGTCTACGGCGCCGGCAACGCAGCCACCGCAGGCTACGCCACCGCCACCGACACCAGCACCACCGACGTCCACATCGGCTACTACGCCGGCACCACCGAGCCGGTCGTCGTCAGCGTCAGCGACGGCAAACTCAGCGCCACCTGCGCCACCCCGGGCGCCGTGATACGCTACACCGTCGACGGCACCGATCCCGCTGTGGGCGAGGTGTATAGCGCACCCATACCCGTCAGCTCGGGCAAGACCGTCAAGCTCCGCGCCACCCGCGGCGGCTACGAGCCCTCGGCACTGACGACCCACACCGAGCCGTAACCCCTCACGGCCCCGAACGGCCAACGGCAAAAAAACATACCGCACCGCCCCCGCAACGGCCTCAAAACCACTGCGGGGGCGGCGCTTTTTTTGCCCTGCCGGGGCGCATAAAACCGAGCGCACCGTAACGGGGGCGATGCCCCCGCCTGAGTTCTTTGTCCCCTGACGGGGACGCTTGCAGGGCACCGTCAGGGAAAATTTACATCAGGCCTCCAACCGTTCCGGCAGCGGACAAAAAGCCATCAACCACCCTACCGGTAGTGCATATCAACGATACATCAACGATATATCAACGATATTTCGACGATTACAATCGTTGAAATATCGTTGATATATCGTTGATGTATCGTTGATATGCACTGCCGGTCAAAGAGCGGGTGGGAGTAAAATTATAAATTTTTAATATAAAACACCGTGTCAAATTGACAAAAAGATGTATATTTGCAGATTGAACCATAGTATGCAGTTTGGTGTATATAACTATACATCAGACTTTTGGGGTATCTATGGGCAACAGAAATGATGCAAAAAATGAAAATGACTATGAGACACATCAACATACTGAACCACGCCGTCAGACTGGCAGCGCTGACCATCGTGCTCCTCGGAGGAGTGTGCGGCAACGCCAAAGCACAGCAGCAGGAGTACTACACCCTGACCAACGGCAACGTGTACTTTTACGACGGCCTGCAGGCCGACTTCGACTGGACCGACAGATACCACATCTACCCCCGCGGCTTCAACAAGCACCAGGGCTGGGCCGAAGTGCACCCCTACGGCGGAATGAACCTCACGCAGGTGACGGAGAAAGGCGAGCAATACCTCATGCTCGACACGGCCAACGTCAAAGTGGGCCACACCAACGTCTTCTCGCCGCTCTGCGTCTGGAAGCGCACCGGCACGACGGGCTACTACTACCAGGAGTGGAACGGCTACTACTACTACCTCATCGGCAACGCCGATGAGCTGACCATCGAGAAGATGGCCCCCACCGACGCCACCACCCTGCTGGCCAAATGGTACGACTGGGACTTCGGCGTAGCGCTGACGGTCACCAACTTCATCGACGGCTCGCCCTCCAAGTCCTACTACTGGGCCTACTACGACACCGCAGCGAGCAACTGGGATATGTCGTGCATCAGCTACGAGCGCCCCAACGACCGCATCTTCGAAGACTACGACTCCGTGGCCCACATGGAAGACTTCGAATACAACTGGAACATCCACGGCACCTACTACTGCCCCGTCGGCGACGAAGGCGTCGAGAAGAAGATGTCGCCCGGCGCGGCGGCACTGTTCATGCCCATCGAGGTGGAAGAGCACGGCATCGAGCTGGCCGAGATCGGTTCGGGGCTGGGCCTGCAGGGCCTGGCACTGCAGTATGCCGAAGGCGGCGCACCCGTTTCGGCCATCAAGCTCAAAGACTCGATGCTGATCAACCTCAACGTGGTGGAGGCCGACGGCAACGCCGTGGGCGTCACACCCCCCTACACCAAATACACCGAGCGCACCTTCATCTACGGCATCAACACCAACTGGGAGCGTCGCGTCGACGACCAGCACGTACCCGTCTACGAATACGGCAAGGCCGGTCTGACCACCGACACGGTGCGCTACTACTACCAGGCCGCGGGCGACGCCGCAGTGAGCGAACACCAGACCGCCCCGGTGGCCGAGATGCGCGAGCTCAAAGTGAAGACCATCCACTACAGCATCAACAACAGTGCCCTCCGCTTCCTGACGCTCGACACCACCGGCTGCACCACCGACCCCACCGCCAAGCCCGTGCTGAAATGCATCGGCGTGCCGGCAGCCTTCGCCGAAGTGGTCGTCACCGCCACGGTGACCTACACCAACGGCGCCCAGCAGACGAAGAGCATCAAGGTGGCCACCTCGCAATACTACGAGCGCACCCCCATGCCGCAGCCGCAGAACGGCCCCGTCATCGCGGGCTACGTGGTGGGCGGCGCCCGCATGGCCAACGTGGTGGGCAACACCAGCGTCACCGTGCACCGCGCCGACTCCATCTACGCCCTCTACGGCGGCAACGACATCGCCGGATGGGTGCAGGGCCAGCGCGGCGCCACCATCCAGCTCGGCACCGAGCACACCGACGCCAGCCATCCGGTGCACATAGGCTACGTCTACGGCGGCGGCTGCGGCTACTACGCCTACCAGAAACCCTACGACGCCGCCACCGAAGCCTGGGCCGACGACGACTCGCTGACCACCACGGTCAGCTACGGCCAGTTCTGCTTCAACGGCAAAGTCTACCCCTGGATGACACCCTCGAGCGACATCGCCTCCGCCACACCGGTGGTCGACAAGGTGTTCTCCTACAATCCCGCGACAGGCAGCAACTACGGCCATACCGAGACGGGCAACAACGGCGACGGCACCGTGCCCTACATCAAGACGGCCCACATCACCGTCGGCATACCGATGCCCACCCCCGTCGACAACAGCGACGAAGCCTACCTGGCAAGCGACAGCACCATGCGCTCGCACAACGACTACATCCTCATCGACACCGTCTTCGGCGGCGGCGAGAACTCGTTCATCGGCGTCACCTCGAACGAAATCACCCAACCCGAGAACGGCGTGACCATCGACATCCACGGCGGCACCATCTTCTCGGTCTTCGGCGGCAACAACTACGGCGGCGCTGTGGCCCAGACGGCCACGGTCTTCGTCAACGTGCACGACACCAAGCTCCTCGACTCCGACCAGGAGCCGAGCGACCTGACCTACTTCACCGGCTACGGCCGCGAATACGGCATCCGCAACCTCTTCGGCGGCGGCAACCTGGTGGAGAGCTCGCACGCACACGTCGAAATCAAGGGCGGCATGATCGACACCTGCTACCTCGGCGGCAACCGCGCCTCGGTGCTGCAACCCATCGGCATCGTCGACTGCAAGGCCGTCGGCCACACCAACAGCCACGGCTACGACGGCCGCTTCATCATGACCAACCCGACCTACCCGCTCGACCTGGTGAAGGCCGGCCAAATCAACACCGCCAACCTGGCCGACGACGCCTGGGTCGACGCCAACCTCATCGGCAGCTACGGCCCCGACAACTTCACCCCCGAGGTGGGCAACTACAACATACGCGCACTCTTCGGCGGCAACAATCAGGCACCGATGAACAACCTGGCCGTCATCCAGCTCAACTCCGGCGGCGTGAGCTCCGTCTACGGCGGCGGCAATGCCGGCGACATGCGCTGGGGCGGCGGCCTGAGCATACCCATGTACATCGACCTCATGGCCCAGGCCATCGAAGGCAGCCACCTGCCCTACCCGCAGGGCGTCGGCGCCATCGTCAGCTCGCTGCACGACTCGAAAATCATCTGCGACTACATCTTCGGCGGCTGCCGCATGGCCAACGTCGACTACTCGAGCGGTCTCTACCTCGCCGGCGGCGTCTTCGGCTACGTCAAGGGCGGCAACGACATCAGCGGCGACGTAGGCTCGACCAAGGGCGACTACGCCGAAGGCAAGAGCAACGGCGCATACGTCATCATGGACAGCAGCGTGCTGGTCATCGGCGACGTGGTAGGCGGCAGCGACGGCTACTACCACTGCGACAACGGCTCGGGCCACTACGACTCCAAAGGACTCACCGACAACTACAACGGCCTCAACTACGACCCCTTCGACGAATACATCGGCATGCTGATGCCGACCCACAACAACACCAACGTCTGCATGAAGCGCGGCGTGGTGCTTGGCAGCCTCTACGGCGGCGGTGCCCACTCCAACGTGGGCTTCAACAACACCGGCAACACCGGCCGCCGACTGGTTGACGGCGTAGAGACCACCTTCAGCCCCATCGGAGGCATTCAGAACGGCTCGGTACATCTTTATATGAGCGGCGGCCGCGTGGTAAACAACGTCTACGGCGGCGGCTACATGTCGGCCATCTACGGCCTGGCCTACCTGCAGGTGGGCGGCTCGACCCGCATCGACGGAGCCCTCTACGCAGGCAACGACTTCCTCGGCAAGATCGACAACTTCGGCGCCTACTACGACAGCATTCCCGCAACAACCAACAACGGCGATCTGCGCGGCTGGAGCGAATACAAGGCCAGCAACGGCCAAGACCTCAACATACAGGAAGGCAGCAGCTGGAACGCCCGCTACTCGGCCTACCTGCTGCTGAGCGACTCGGTGCGCATCAAGAGCGTCTACGGCAGCGGCAACGGCGACTACGACTACGAAGGCGCCGACAAAGAATACGTCTGCGCCGACGGCGGCAACGTCAACCGCCCGCTGCAGAGCTCGACATTCATCGACATCAACACCGCCAGCGGCTACATCGACACAGTCTTCGGCGGCGGCAACGGCATCGGCGTGCGCGACAACGTGACGGTGCTGCTCAACTGCAAACAGAACACAAACCAGCTCGTGGGCACCATCTTCGGCGGCAACAACAAGGAAGACATGACCGGCACCTGCGTGCCGCAGATCGTGCTCAACTACGGCCGCGCCAAGAACGTCTTCGGCGGCGGCAACTCGGGCAACATGCTCGGCCGCACCACGCAGAAAGACATCTGCGGCAACGAAGTGAAAAACGTGGCCTCCTACATCCGACTCGAAAAAGACGAAGCCATCATCGACGACAGCATCTTCGGCGGTTGCCGCATGGCCAACGTCGACGGCATGGCCTACATCGACATGCGCAAGGGCAACGTGAACTACATCTACGGCGGCAACGACATAGCCGGCAACGTCTACGGCAACACACGCATCGACGTCAGCGGCGGCACCGTGGCCCACATCTACGGCGGCTCCAACGGCCGATACGACTACTACCAGCGAGGCGACCAAACCTGGGACATCTACAAATTCAACTCGCCCCACGACGACGCCAACAAGCTGGCCACCGGCAACGCAACCGGACGCCCCTTCGTCGACTCGACAGCCGTCAACCTCTACGGCGGCACCATCAACACCGACGTCTTCGGCGGCGGCGCCATGGGCGACTGCCGACTGACCAGCGTGGTGGTCAACGACCAGATATGCCCCGGCAGCCACGACTCGCTGAGCCTCACCATCAACGGTTCGGTCTTCGGCGGCGGCGAGGGCAACTGGCAAGACCTCAACGCCGAACGTCACGGCAACGTCACGCTGACCGACGACGGCAACGGCGCCACCTATGTGCACCTGCACCACGCCACACACCTCTCGACCGCCACGGCCTACGGCGGCGGCAAGGGCGGCGACGTGCAGAACACCCACATCACAGCCTACAGCACCTGGGACCAGCCCTTCGAGGCCATCTACGGCGGCTGCTGGGGCTCCGACGTCTACAGTACTGCCTACGTCGTCATGGAAGGTGCCAGCGACCCCGGCGCCTACACGGCCTACAACGTCTACGGCGGCAACGACTTCACGGGCACCGTCTACAAGACCGACATGAAGATACTCGACGGCCGCTACGGCGACATCTACGGCGGCGGCAACGGCGACTATCCGGCCAAGATGTATTCCGGCGACACCACAGGCTACACCGTCTACAGCGGCACCTACCCCACCGACGCCACCGACCAATACGTCGACGGCGCTTCGCGCAGCCTGCAGGTGCCCAACAATGAAAAAACCGAGATCAACTTTGAGAATGGCATCGTGGAGGGCAACCTCTACGGCGGCGGCAAGCTCGGCACCACCATGCGCCTCAAACGCACCGCCGACGGAACCGACTTCGACGACTTCGGCGGAGCCAGCAAAAAATACAACAACACCGAGGCACACACCAACATCGACGACTATTCGAGCATCATCGTCAACGTCAAGGGCGGTACCTTTAATAATAATATATATGCCGGCGGCCACGGCGCCAGCGGCGGCCAGTGCATCGTCTACGGCCTGAAGGTGCTGAACATCATGAACGGCACCAAGGTGGCCGAATCGGTCTACGGCGGCTCGGAGAACGTGAACGACGGCTACGCCAACGAGTGCGACAGCACCGGCAACAGCAACCGCTACAAGATCAACCCCTCGACCGGCGAGCAATACGGCGAGTCGGCCTTCACGGCCACCACCATGCGTCCCTCGTCGATACTGAACATCGTGGGCGGCACGGTGAAGAGCCACGTCTTCGGCTGCGGCTACCTCGGCGACACCTACGGCTCGGCCTACGTCAACATAGGCCTCGACGCCGTGGAGAGCTGCCCGGTCTGGACAGATACCGTCAACGGCACCGAAAACGCCTATGCAGCCTTCAAACCCGGCGCCACAGACGGCCACATACCGGCCTTGATACAAGGCGAGGTGCAGCTGCAAGGCTCGGTCTACGGCGGCGCCAACTGGGGCGACAACGTCGGCAACGCCGACTTCTCGAAGCCCGGCTTCTACGGCGGCAAGAGCCGCATCATAATCGACGGCAACAAATATAACACATACATGGACGACGCCCACGTGAGCCTGCCGCAGATGAACATCAGCAACTCGGTTATCGGCTCCGGCACCTCGGTGGCCGGCGGCGACGTCTACAACCGCATCGACATACGCAACTACGGCGCCGTTGACCCCAACTCCTGCAAGGCCACCCGCGAACTGCGAGCAATACAGCGTGCCGATGCCGTCTACCTGCGCAACACAGCCATCGACTACACCGGTTCGACCGACGCCATCTCGGCCTTCCTCTCGCAGCAGTATACAATCAACCGTGTCGACACGCTCAACTGCCGCGGCTACAACGTCATCGACGTCGAGGCCACCATGACCAATATACAAACGGTGAACTTCTACTATGAGACCGGCACCGAGCACAACGGAAACCTCATCACCGACGCCGACTGGGTGCTGGTCGACAACCAGGATATACCTACCTGCGTCGAGAGCGAGCCCTGCTCGGCCTGCGGCGAAGCGACATCGCTGACGCTCTGCGACCAGCTGACCAAGATATCGCGCGACCAAGAACCCATCAACAAGCAGACGGCTCTGGTGATGAACAACGGTATCAACGTCGACCTTATCTCGCCCAAGGGCGCCTATGCCGCCGTGAACGGATTTGCCTTCATCGTGGCACAGTCGGGCACCAACGCCGTCATTACGGCCCGCTCGAAATACGGCACCACCAACATCAACGACGGCGGCTTCCTGCCCGTCTGCTCCGACTCGTCGCGCAAGGTTGACGGATACACCGGCACCCTCGTACACTGGTCGCAGCCCGGCTTCGACAACACCGAATCGTGGGAATACCGCTACGACAACTACGGCGAGACATACCGCGTCTGGTCAATCGGCCAGGGTATACGCCGCCGCTACGCCGTCATCCAGGCCCACAGTAACCCCACACGACTGGAAGAAAACAAGCGCATCACGCTGCTCGACACCACCGACGGTTCCAACATGCTGTACAACTTCGCCATAGCCAAATCGAAACTCGTACTGCCGCCCACAAGCCCCGGAAACTACTACAAGATAGACCCGATGGGCGTCGTCATCTACGACGAAAACTCGGAGATGCGACTGACCGACATGAGCTACAGATTGAAACGCGAATGGGACAGCCTGACCGACACATGGCGCATCGACACCATCTCCAACGCCAAGCCCTACGTCGAAGGCACCGACGCCAACAAGATGGAACCCGACGCCAACGGCGGATGGCAGATGCTGGATCCTACCGCCGGCGGCAGCCTGGTGGGTGTAAACAACATCCACACCGGTGCTGGCGAACGCCAGTACTTCGGACTGATGATGCAGTCGGGCGAAAACTTCAGCACCAATGCTCCTAAGAGCATGACCGGCTGGATAGACGGCTCGACCATCTCGGGCAACGCCTACACCAACCTGGTGAGCAATTTCGCCACAGCCCAGGTGGGCGCCGCCCAGAACGCCTCGCCCGAACTGGACCTCTACCTGCTCTACAACAACGACTTCGCACACACGCTGGTCGGCACGGTCAACTTCACACTCAACGAGTACCGCGCAGTGCCGAAACGCGAACACTATGACGGCTCGAACATAAACACCAACACAGGCGACATAGTGATGAACGGTCCCGACACGGTGTGGATAGACAGTAACCTGAACGCCCCCATCGAAATCGAAATCACCATCTCGACCATCCTGCAAGACTTCAACAGTATGGAATACGAGGTGCTGGCTATGTACAACGAAGGCGCCAACGACCTCTTCTCGCGCAAGGTGGTGCTTCCGGCCACACTGCAGCACCGCGAACTCTATCTGGAGACCGTGACATGGATGCCGACAAGCCTCACCTCGGGAACAGGCAACGACGAGGCCAACGGCGACACCATAAGAAGCGCCATCAACCCCGACTGGTTCTATATGACCGACAGCATACCCCTCATCAAAAACCAGGAAGACGGTAAGCACAGCTACTTCGGCATGTCGATACAGCCGGTGGACAACATCTCGAACACTCTGGTGTCGGCAGTGGGTTGGCACAGCAAGAGAGAAGACACTGTGAACCTCTACACAGCCGTGTTCAAAGGCGCCACACACGACGTAATCCGCACAGCTACAACCAACGACGAATACTATAAAGACGAAACCCACACCATCAACTCGGCCTACGTAGGCAAAACCGACGGCGCGGGCAATCCTCTCGACGGCGACCACGGTCTCAAGATAGGCGAGCTCGACGGTCGTGGCGAGGCCGCTATCAACGTACTGTTCAACTACGACGGTAGCCGACTCTACAACGCACACCACGGTAAAGGCTATGTAGGCAAAGTGGTACTTGGCATGGTGTCATATACCGGCGGAAAATACGACGAGCCGAACCGATTCAACATCACCATCAACGTCAAGACCCGCGACCGCGGCGACACAATCTACATCACCTCGCGCATACCGGAAGGCGGTCCTGGCCATACGCTGACCACCGGCACCGCCAAGGGTGCAAAATTGGCCACCGAGGAAGATTTCGTCGACCACGCCGACAAGGTGGGTAAGAGCCCCGACTACTACCTCAGCAACATATATGAAGCCCTTGTGCGCGTATATCAGGAAGGCGACGTAATTGCCATCATCGACACACTGAACATCAGCGGCGGCGACCAAGTGCTCATCAAGGGTATGGAATATATGCCGATACCCATCATCAGATACGACGGCCACCACCACCTGCTGGCCGGCGAGGAGCACGTTTATCGCGGACCGATGTTTGTGGTCTCTGGCCAAGGCACCGTGCTGACAGCCCGCTGCATCGACTTCAAAGGCACAATGGTTGGCAAGACTGTCGCCGGTACAGGAGCCACCTATCCTGACGGTGTGCACAAACTGTTGTACAACGCCATCGATACCGACGATGTAAAATATTCCGACACCAACATGGCCTACGGTCCCATCATAGCCGTCAAAGACGGTGCCACCGTGTTGCTGCAGAACGGTGTCATAGTGCGTGAAAACTACAACGGCTACACTGGTGACAACGCCATGCTCAACGGCACTATAAGCGTAACAGACGGCGGCACCCTGAGCTTGATTAACAACGTGACCATCAAAAACAACCTTGTAGTCAAGCAAGACTCCCCGTCGAACCACCCGCTGAGCGGCGCAGTGTACCTTGACGGCGGCACGATAGAGTTGAAGCAGTCCAACCTCAGCACAGCAGTGCTCATCGACGACAACTACGTATACGACCCGAGCAGCTCCGACAAATTCTGGTCCGAACACACAACCAGTGTCGACGGCACCGACAAACTGGTACACTACGACTTCAACAGTACTGCCTACAATAAAACCAGCGACAAGACCAAGGCCAACGTGCTGCTGGTGCGCACGGAGCCTACGACAGTACCTGACAGTATAACTGCTGCAGGAACAACTGCTGTGGCTGAATACAAGGACATGACCGATCAGAAGAGCGAAATGATAACCTTCGGTAACTACGCCCTGCCCAGCGGCTCGCACATCGGCGTGAGCAAGTGGTTCCCCGACCTGGCAGGCGAGCTGCGCGACACCATCCGAATCGTCTATCAAGGCAACGCCACCCACCTCGGAGAGGCCGACGACGACAGCATCTTCTTCTCCGACAATCCAGAGTTCTTCACCTTCTACAACTACGGCGTCAACAGCCAGCGCCTCTACCTGGCCCGCTGCGCCACATTCAAGTTCCAGTTGGCCAATGGCGTGCCCATGCTGGCGGGAAGCAGCGTCTATCCCGGCGATGCATTGCAGTACGGTGCTTTGACCACCGCAACTTGCCCCACCGGCGGCGACACAATGATCTTCCGCATCCAGGGCGGTTTCTTCCCCTACGAGTACACTTGGCACAACAACGTGACAAATACCGACGACAAATATCGCAAGACGACAGGCTCCAACGTCGAAATGGACAAGTTGATAGCCAGCCACAGCTTCAGCAACTACCAGGTTGCCGTGGCCGATACATTCTACACCAACCACGTCGACATGCGCCACGACCAGCTTGATGAAGAGCTCAGCTATACCATCACCGGTACCGACGCATCGAAACATTGCACTCTGACCAAAAACGTGAAGGTACGCCTCCACAAGAACACCGTCGACGAGACACCGACCAAATTCGCCAAGGACACCAACACCTACGACGAATGGACAGACATCGCCCATGCCAAGGCCAATACCGTGGGCGACACTGCTCGCGGCTTGCGCCAGTTCAAGGCCATCAAGATTACGCCACGCGTATGGTCACCCAACAGCGGTTTCATTGCCGTCGCCGTGCCCGGTACCGAGAACATCCTCGTTGGCGACGACGTCAACAACAATCCGCTGGCCGACCTCTCATTCTGCGAGGGCGATGTCATCAGCCTCTTCACTGCACCCAAGCCAGGCGAGGAGTTCATCATGTGGGATTTCGACCCATACTACAACCCCTATGCCACCTATATGGTGCCGCCTCATTCAGAGACCGTCACCGCCTACTTCGGCCCGACTCGCTACTGGATAGACACCATCAGCAGCACCTCTATAGCACGTGCCGCACTCTCTGACCAGTATTACTACGATGGACGCCCGATGGTTGAAGGCCAAAAGGCCAGCTACGTGACCACTTACAACGACGACGTCCACATCTACGACGAACGCGGTCTTGCATGGTTCATCAGCGTTGTCAACGGTATCAACGGCACACAGGCTCGCGAATTCTACTTCAACAACGTGTATATCCACAAGAAGTCCGACGGCACTCCCTACGACATGAGCGAATTCCTTTGGACACCCGTTGGAACCACACAGCACCCCTTCCGCGGCTACCTCATCGGTGTCGACAGTGAAGACACCTGCACCACCCCGTTGGTCAACATCAGCGGTTCCGACACCACAACAGACTATGTTGTAATCAAGAGCGTCATCGCCAACGAGCCCAATGCCGACTATGTAGGCTTCTTCGGCCATATCGAGTCAGCCCGCATCATTGGCATACAGCTCACCGGCGCACTGGTGCGCGGCGCACAGTATTCAGCAGCGATGGCAGCCGACTCCCGCAACTCTAAGATTGCAGGCTGTAAAGTTGACAGCGAGACAGCTGATTCCACGGCCACCATCATTACCACCCACTACGTCAGCGGCGGATTGGTGGCTAAGTCGGAGAACGACAGCCTGACCAAGAACCTCCATGTAGGAGCCAAGTTTGTCGGCGACGCCGTATACACCGGCGGCATGGTCGGCACCGGAAAATCGAGCAAAATATACAACAACTACACCTACGTCGACATCCGCAACAACGCCCTCTATCAAGGCAGCATTGCAGGTTCGATGGATGGTGTGGCACCTACCAACCGCCTCTTCCGTGCCAAGACTTCAGCCAACTACGGCCAGATTGTCAACAACTATGCTCGAGTCAAAAACGACGGACGTCCCGAACGCGTCGGCGGCGTTGCCGGCTACTCAAAGAACACCGTCATCGAAAACAACTATGTCTATGGCGACCTGACCGGTTCTGCCGTAAGCGGTGCTGTAGCGGCTGTGGCCGATCAAGGCACCAATGCCGACTACAACTACTATGAAACCGGTTCGACCAACGCCACAGTCGGCCAACAACGGAGCGGAGCCTCTGTCGCCACAACAGTAGCCTTCAAGGGCAGCGGCAATCAGGTGGCATTGGCTTCCGAGGCCTACGGTGTCGACAACCTGACCCGTGCCCTCAACCGCTGGGTGCGCGACCACGGCAACGGTGACTACCTGACCTGGCGCAGCGACCTCGATGGACGCAACGGTGGTTACCCTGTATTCGGCACACCCGACCTCATACCCGTCAGCAACACCATCGCCATCCATGGCTGCGACAGCATCATCTACGACGGACGCAGCTACACCGACGGTGAGAGCTTGACAGTGCATGTCGTCGACAGTGTCGAAATGATTGACAGCACCTCTACCCTGTTCTTCTATGTGGGCCACAGCTCCTATGAGAGCCATACTGACACCGGCCACGTGGGTATGCCCTACAGCGGCTACGGTTTCTACCTCAGCCCCACCGAGACCGAACTGCTGCGCAGCACCCTCGATGCCGAAGGCCGTGCCACCATCGTGCTCACCGACACCCTCAGCACATCGACCGGATGCGACAGCATCGTCAGCCTCACCATCACATTCTTCGGCAACACCGACATTCCCGAAGTCACCGATGAGCCCACAGCGGCTGACATCCACGTCTATCCCAACCCGACCACATCGGTGGTCAATGTCGAAGCCGACGGCTTGCAGCACGTCGAACTCTACGACAACGACGGCCGCACGCTGGCCGACTACACCACCGCCGACGGCCGCAGCGTCAGATTCGATGTCTTCAACCTCAGCAGCGGCATCTACTATCTCCGCGTGCACGCTGCCGGCAACGTAACAATACAGAAACTCATCAAAAAGTAGCACCATATAAATTACACCGAAAAATGAAAAAAACATATATCAAACCGCTACTTGAGACATATCTCTACAGCCCAGAGAAAGGATTCGCCACCTCCGTGGGTCTCGCCAATGAAAACAGAATGCGCGACTACGTGCTCATTGAAGGTGAAGACCGAGGCGTACGCCGAGCCAGCGACGAACTCACCGAATACACCAATGAAAGCGGTGAGTACGAAACCGGCATGTGGAGTTTCTAAAAACAGACAACCATTCAACGCTAAAACCACAGACAACGTGAAAAAGACACTGACAATACTGGCGCTCACCCTGACTACGGTCTTGGCGCTCACCTCGTGCAAAGAAGACCGTGAGTTGCGCAGCATGAACTTCAACGCCACCATCGAACGCCTCGGCAACGATGGGTCGAAAGTGCTCCTTGCCGATGAACACTGGACCTATTGGCAAATCGGCGACCAAATAAGCATCGCCTCCGACCTCTCCACGGCAAGCGACAAGCACTTCGGCGACCTCGTCAACTCAAGTGCCGGCACCGACTTTGACGAGTACAACGGCGTTTTTCTGGCCAATGTGCCCGACGGTTCGCACTACTTCCTCGGCCTATTTCCAAGGAGCGATGACAATATCATTGTTCCTGAAGGCGAAAACTCAAAAGGGTTCTCAGCCACTATCAACCTCGAACGCCGCCAGCCGCTGACCAGCGACACTTCGTTCGCCAGCAAAGTCTTCCCCATGGTGGCATGGTATGGCGGCAACATGTATGACGCACCTGACTACGAACCTGCCAATCTCGACTTCCACTCTTTGGCCAGCATCCTGCGTCTCCAGATTTTCTCCACCGACGGCAACATGCACGTCATCGACAGTATCAACCTCACATCCAATCACCAACTCCACGGTAAATTCCAAGTCGAAAACTACCGCACTGCCGATCCCTACCTTTACGGCATCGAGAACACTAAGAAGACTATCACCCTCTACTGCCGCAACAACCCCACTCTGGCCACTCTCGGTCCTGAATCGCTCCGCACCTTCTACGTTGTCATACCTGCTACCAAGACACGCAACGACTCCGTCCGACACAGCTTCAGTCTTACAGTCTGGGACACCGCCGGCAACCACTGCAGCGCCGACTTCACAGCCAACATGCGCCGCAACGGCATCACCTACCTGCAAGCCCTCAACATCCATACGTGGGTTGCCAGCGGTGCGACCGGCGAAGGCTCGGCATCGGCAGGTCTTGTTGGCAACGGCACCGCCTCGCGCCCATTCAAAATCTACACTGTCGACGACTTAAACTATCTTCGCATACAGTTCCACAACCCCGTGGCTGGGCAGGTGCGCATCAACAATCAGGCCGTCAACTCCAACACCCACTTCCGCATCATGACCTCCACCATCACCCTCAATAACGACAACTGGAAAGACTACGGCATCGAGAACTTCACCGGCATCATGACCTATGGTGCCAGCAACGGTTCCAATCCCGGCATCACCAACAACAGTTCCGTCCCCCTCTTCAACAGCATCAACAACGGAGGCCGCGTGGAAGGGCTCAGCGTCAAGCGCGGCTCAATCAACACCGCTCCTACCCGGAACTGGTCTCCTTTCTGCACCACCAACAACGGCATCATCAGCAACTGCCGCCTGCGTTCGTCCGAATCTGATCCCATCCAGTTTACCGCCAACTACGGATTTGCCGGCATCTGCGTGACCAACAACGGCACCGTCACCGGTAGCGGCTGCGAAGCCGCCGTTTCGGCAAGCAACAGCTTTGCTGGCATCTGCCATATCAACAACGGCACCATCCGTGGCTGCTACTTTGGCTCACCTGCAGCCGTCTATTCTGCATCGTCGGCAGCAGGCATCTGCTACACAAACAACGGTTCTGTCTACGACAGCTACTTTGCAGGTCGCATCAGTTCATCGTCCACCAACTGGGGCGGTATTGTCTACCAAAACGAAGGTCGAATCGAGCACTGCTACGCCAGCTCCGACGGTCTCATCATCACCACGGGTTCAGTAGGCGCAATAGTCAACACCCAAGCCACAATCAGTGCCGTTGTCAACTACTGCTACAGCGACATCTCTCTCCGCGGCAGCACCATCGGTTCTATTGTGGCCAACCTCAGCAACGGCAAGGTCCTCAACTCTTTCGTCAACGACAACCTCGTAGTGCTCACTGTCAGTGCCGCAAGCCACGTGGCCGGTGGCCTCGTGGGCTCCATGAGCGGTGGCACCGTGGCCAACAGCTACGCCTACTTCAACCACATGGCCCGCATCAACGGCGAAGGCCTCGCCGGTGGCCTTATCGGGCGCCACACAGGCGGCACTGTGACTAACTGCTACGCCTACGAAAGCACAACAACAACACGCCTCTTCTACGGCGACCCGGCTTCGTCTACCGCGAACCTCAACAACTGCTACCTCGTCGGTGCCGACCAGACCGGCGTCACCAACCAGAGCACCTCGGCTCTCATAGGTGGCGGCGACGATCAATTGCTCAGCCTGCTCAACAGCAACCGCAGCACCATGGCCGCAAGCTACACTGGAGCCGACACTCTCCGTGCCTGGCGCTCCGACGGCACCGTGCCTGCTTTCTACCCGTACACGTCTAATTAATCCTCTCCTATCGTGCCTATGCGCCGCACCTGCCCCACCCTGCTGCTCACAGCCGCCCTCGTCATGGCGGCATGCCAAAAAGAGAACCCGATGCAGCAGTGGGTGGAAGTCAGCACCGAAAGCTACAACACAGCCAAAGTGGTCCTCGACGGCACCAACGCCACCTGGGCCGACGGCGACGAACTACTCGTCAACGGCACCACCACCGCCATACACCGCCACATCAACGGCCACACATATATCGATGCCTCGGCCGTCAACGCCACGGGCGTCAACCGTGCCCTCTATCCCGCCGACCTGAGTACTTCGGATATAGGCACCGACATCATCAGCGTCAACCTTCCTGCGCAGTACCGCTACCGCACAGACAACGGCGGCCATCAACTGCTTGCCATTCCTATGGCAGCCCGTAGCGACGGCGCTTCGCCCATGCTTTTCCACCATCTCACCGGGGCCCTCGTCTTCAATATCGTCAACCACCTCGACCGCCCACTGACAGTCGACCGCCTGACAGTGCAGAGCGACCGCTACAGCCTCAGCGGCACCCGCAACATAGATTTCAGCGCCCTCGACGCCACAAGCGACACTACGCCGATACAAGCCGACCGCACAGTCGAACTCATCTTCGACGGCCAGCAGCTCGCCGCCGGCGACAGCCTGAGTGTCACCGTTCCAATTGCCCCCGTGGGCGCAGACAACCACTTCACCATCAGCGTCAGCGGCCACCACGAAGGCACCCGCTACAGCTACTCGCGCAGCCAGACTTCCGGCGGTGCCCTCGCACGCAATCAGATGGGCTACGCACGTACAGAGATGAACACAACAGACAATCGGACACAAACTGGGGCATTATTCAGATATTCCATAAGAGATGTCGAAAGCTATATCGTGCAATATTATATTTCAACACCCGAAGAATTCAAGCTAATGGCTGAAGCCATATCTAACAAATGGTTTTTCAACACAAACCAATACCCATACAATAAAGGCTGCTACAAGATTGAAAACGACATCGACATGTCCGGTCTTGCAATATCACCAATTACTGAATTTACTGGAGCGGAATTCGACGGAGACTCCAATACCATAAGCAACCTAACCATCAATGGAGCCGATGGCAAATGCGGTCTGTTTGCCACCATCGGCAATGCAAGCATCCGCGACATCACTCTGAACAATACAACATTAAACTATACTGGTACCGGAGAACTTCATATCGCGCCTCTCATCTGTGACTTGACATCATCAAATACTTTGACCAACTGCAACATCAACAACGTAAAAGTCGCAATATCCAACAGTGTAACCGACATCTACTATGGCGGACTGGTAGCATACTGCACAGCTTCAGGTGACTTTACAATACAATCATGCACCACCAACCATGCACCATCTTTGTCCACCACAAACTGCACTATATATTGTGGTGGACTTATTGGTTATGCTACAGCATCAAACAATACAATCATCACCTCATGCCATGTCAATTGCACAAACACAAATATCTCCACAAGTGCCAGAATATATTATGGCGGTTTTATCGGCAACTCTGTATCAACAATCAGGATTTCATCCTGCACATGGTCAGGAGAAAACGTATCCCTCAATTGCAATAATTTACGCTTAGGTGGTATAGTAGGAACTACTGCTGCAAACGCACTATTTAACGATAACTGCACTATAAACGGAACATTTACAACAAACAATCCGTCTACGAAATATACCGGTAAGTATGCCGGATATAAAAATAAAGCCGGTTTCACTTTAGACACACCGAACAGCGAAATCAATATCATTGTCGACGGTGTGGCAATAAATGCCAATACCGGCAACTAACTATAGCAATCTTCAGTCTTCGCTGTGCTTGCGGCTGCCGTCGATGGCTTCACTGACGTTGATTACATAGTCGCCGAGTTTCTCGTATAGAGCGTAGAGGCTGCTGTAGGCATTGCCGATGGCATAATCATAGACACCGAGTTTCAGCGCATCAAGATGCTGTGCACGCAGGCGGTCGCGGAATTCGTTGATTTCGTGTTCGGCGGCATAGGCAGCGTCGAGGTCTATATGGTCATAGTCGGCCAAGTTTTTGTTCATCACATCAAGTGCTTTCTGCACTAGCTCGCTCATGTGGGCCAAGTTGGCGTTGAGGCCTGCGTCGAAGTGCACTGCGTCTTCACGTTTGGTCTTGCGAGTCATAGCTATCTGGTAGATGGCGTCGCCTATCGACTCGAGGTTGTCTATGATGCGCAGCATGGAGCTGATGCGCTCTGAGGCGTGTTCTGACACATCACCGCTGCCCACGCGCGTGAGGAACTTTGAAATCTCCATCTCCATGCGGTCGGTGATATCTTCGTACTTAGAGATGCGGTTCATGACCGATTCAAACTCCTCGTCGCTCCCGGCGGTACGCAGTCCGGGCAGGAAGGTGTACATGCGTAGCACGCGCTTTGAAAACTCTGCAATCTCGCTCTTGGCACTCTGGAGGTTGAGCTCGGCGGTGCTGAGCCAGTTGCCCTCGATATACGTGAGGCGGAATTCATCGTCGGCGGTATCTTCGGGTTTAGACTTCACCATCCAGTCTACAATCTTAATTATCTGTGGTATGAAGAAAGCCAGAATGATTGTGTTGCCCACATTGAAGACGGTATGGAAGAGCGATATGGCCAGCGGCACCGACTCGGGGTTATAGGCTGGGTCGGAGGCAGGCATATAGGGGCTGCAGCCGGTCATACTCTCGGCCACAGAGGCTATAAAACGCATCAACGGCGAGAAGACGACAAGGGTAATCAGCACGCCCACCACATTGAATACCAGATGGGCACGGGCAGCTTTCTTGCCGGCGGTATTGGCCACCATGGCAGCCAGATTGGCAGTGATGGTGGTGCCGATATTCTGGCCCATCACAAGAGCCACAGCCACATCGAAACCAATCCAACCGTTATAGCACATGACCAGTGTGATGGCCATCATGGCCGCCGAAGCCTGAACCAGGCAGGTCAGTGCGGCACCGATGGCAATAAAGAGCAGGATAGACCAGAAACCATACCCGCTCATAGAGCCCAGGGCATGCAGAAAAGCTGGATACTCTTCGAGGTTTGGCATAGCCGACTGCAGAAGTTCCATGCCGATAAGCAGCAGAGCAAGTCCGATGACCGACTGGCCGATAGACTTCATGCGGTCGCGATGCGAGAAGATGAAGAAGAGGCTCACCGTGGCCAGCAGCATGGGCAGGCTGAAGCCCTCGGCGTTGCCGCCGAGGCCGAAGAGGGTGATAATCCATGCCGTCACCGTGGTACCGATATTGGCACCCATAATGACCGCCACTGCGCCTGCAAGCGAAAGGAGACCTGCATTGACGAAACTCACCACCATCACTGTCGTGGCCGACGAGCTTTGGATGGCCGCCGTCACTGCCGTGCCAGTCAAGATACCACTCAGCGGCTTGCCGGTGATTCGGCTCAGCACAGCCCTCATCTTGGAGCCGGCAATCTTCTGCAGGCCCTCGCTCATCAATTTCATAGCAAAAAGGAAGATAGCCAATGCACCGGCTAAATTCAAGAGCATGAATAAGATATCAGTCAATTGCATAGTATTGGTATCCTTAGTTTAAGAGAGCAAAATTACGTTTTTTTAACAGCGGTCGATGTTAAGTTTTTGTTAAGTTTTCATGCCTGACGGTCATCGGACGACGAGTTTGCCGACTGAGGTACCCAAGGCCGAGGTGGCGCGAACGAAGCATGTGCCTCGCGGCAGGGAACTTATGTCTATGCTCTGCGTACCGGCGCCAACGGGTGTGCGCAGCAGCATGCGTCCTTCGACATCGTAGAATGTCAGCATCGCCGGCGCGTCGGTGGTGACGCCTACGTACGAGCTGGCCGGGTTGGGGCTGAGGCGCAGCTGAGGCTCATTGTGCTGGGCGCTGGCGTCGATGCCCACCGGCGGCACACCGCCGGCATAGGTCCACACCGACCGCGAGCCATCGTCGCAGACGGTGGCCACGTAGAAGTCGTACATCCGGTCAGGTTCGAGACCTTCGATGCGGAGCATTGTGGCGTCGGTGGTGTAGGAGCCAATGGCCTCGCCGCGTACAAAATCGCGCAAGCCATATTCGACGCGGTAAGTCTCGGCATTGGCCGAGGGAGACCATCTGACCACAGCCGCCGTCAGCCCGTCGGCCACAACGCTGGCACCGGTCACCGGCTGGCAGTAGCCTGTGGTGAATTCGATGGTGTCGACCCAGTCGGAATGCAAGCCATAGGCGAGGCCGCAGAGCGAACGTACGGCGACATGATAGGTCACGTCGGGCACAAGGTCAGTCAGCTCGAAGACACTGTCGGTCAGCTCGAAGACGGTATCGATACGGAAATTGAAGAGATGGAGCTGCCAGCGGTCTGCGCCGTTGGCATTGAAGCGAATGACGGCCTCGGCCGAGGTGACGTCGGTGGCGGTCAGGCCGGAGGGCTCGTCGCAGGCTATCTGCAGCGTGCGGACGACACGTGTGCTCCAGTTTGATGTCATGCCGGGGCAGATACGACGCACGCCGACAATATAGTTGGTCACAGGCTCAAGGCTGTCGAAGGTGAAGAGGCCGCTATTGTCGACCGTCAGCACCTCGCCGCTCCAAATCCATCCTTGGCTGATGCTCATCTGACACATGGCGCCGCCGGCATCGTAGGCCATGCCGATATAGTCGGATGACGCCACGACCTCGCCGAGCACAGGCGAAGCACAGGTGGGCACCTCGCCCGGACAGATGAGGAAGCGGGCGTCAGAACGCATATAGCTCATGTTGACATCCATCGTGTCGGTAAACGGAACATGGTCGGAATTGTAAAGGAGCGACACCGGACGTCCGGTATTGTAGCTCCCAAAAGCATGCGCAATGTTGACGTTCCTCGACTCGGCCACGACCGTGAGCAGCAGGTTGCCGACGCCGTCGTATTCGTACGGCGCCGAGAAATAGACGGTATGCCAGTCGTTGCCGTCGAAAAGCAGCGGGCCGGCGTATACCAGCACCCGGCCGGAGGTCTGCCATTGGACCAGCGTGTCGGCGTAGCAGGGCGCGAGGTAGATGGAGCAATTAACAATCTCCAAAGGCACGGCATCGTTGCAATAGCGCAGGTCTATGCCGGTGATGGTCGACGGCAGATTGTCGAATTCGGCGGCGGAGAAGAGTTGCTGCGAAGCCGAGAAACGCTTTTCTGCGCTGATGGGTATCGGCGACGTAAAATAGGGCATGGCCTGGTTGGAGAACGCCGACTGCTCGACAGACTGGGTATTGTCGCACCTCGTGGTGAAGGGCACACGGTCGGAGGCCACCTGCACCTCGCCGCCGCAGTACATCTCGACCCATACACGATAGGCGGTCAGCGCGTCGAGATTGCAGATGGTGTAGGACGTCGAGTCGACAAAGAAATCGCCCGCAGGCTGGCCGTCGTCGGTCTCGATATGGATGGTATACGATGCGTCGACATTGCGCGCCACGTCGACATCCCACTCGATGTCGGCGCTGTAGCTCCAGACGTTGCTCACCCGCACGGAGTTGATAGAGCCCGAGCAGGTAGGCACCGGTCCGAGCCATACATTGTCGATGCGGACCTCGGTGGCTACCGGCGACTTGATGCGCAGCGCCGGCCAGTGGCCGGTGCCGGCATAGGATGTGAGGAGCACCTCGTAGGTATGCCACTGGCCGGTGGCCGGGCAGTAGACGGTGTCGAGCGGGAAGAAGGTCAGGTCGTCGTCGGGCCGTTGCATGATGCCCACCTCTATCGTTGCCTCGGCCAGCGCTGCCGAGCCGAGGGCGTTCAGCGCCTCGAAACGCACCATGAGGTCGTCGACCACGTCGACGGCCGGCATCGAGGCATACACCGCGCTGCCGCTGCCGCCAAGGCTGACCGTGAGCGATGGCGAGGCGTCGCCTTCGGCCTGCTGCACGCCATAGCCGGCGCCGGGGGTCATGAATACCCAGCAGGGCACATCGACGCCCGCTCCGGAAAGCGAGTCGAACGGCTGCTCATAGGGCAGCTCGGTATGCGTCATATAGGGGCAATAGGTGCGGAAAGAGGTGCCGACGGGTTGCGACAGCGAGCCGTCATAGCAGATGGCAGCGGCGCTGACGGTATATTCGGAGCCTGATTCGAGCATGGTGAGGGTTACGATTGTATCGGCCACGTCGACCGAGTCGACAATGCCGTTGTGCGCGGTGTAGAGGCGGTAGAAACCTGCATCCGACGGGTCGTCGATGTGGACGAAGGCCATGTCGGAGGCCAACGAGTCGACCCATACGCCGAGCGGGTCGTGGCAACGCTGGTGGAAAACAGCAAGGTCGTCGACAAGCGCGACCGAATAGGTGGGGGCCTGAATGCGGAATGCCAGACGCATGGTGTCTGACGTAGGCAGCTGGTCGGTGTAGAATATATGCGTCTGGTTGTTGCCTTCGTCGGGGTAGACGGTGTAGAGCGGCACAAAGCCGCCGAGGGTGTCGTCGACAACGCCTACCTGCAGTATGGTGCTGAGGCTGACGGCCTTGAAGCTGACGCGCAGCTCGTCGGCCGGCGCACGCAGCAGCGGTGTGGCCACAATTAACGAGTCGCCGACGGCGACATACATATAGAGGCTCTGGCTCTGACGGTACCAACGGCTGGTCGCACCGCCGGCATCTGACATCCAGCACGGCTCCTCCTCGTAGTCGTCGCCGTCAAAGGTGTATACATAGGGCAGGTTGACCGAGCCGCACTCAGTATGGGTCGAACCGATGAAGAGCCAGCGTGCCGAGTCGGCCGGGCAGAGGGCGCGCACCCAGAAGCCATAGGTCGACGAGGGCTCAAGGCCGCCGATGGCGATGGTGGCATCGTAGGTCATGACCGACATGGAAGCCGAGGCCACATCGAGCGTCTGTCCGTAGCGCACCTCGTAGCCGGCGGGCGTGGCGCTGAAGTCTTCCCAGACGAGCACCACTGTGTCGGCATAGGCGGTGTCTATGTGGGCATCGGTGGGCGCATGACAGGGACCTGCAGGCAGGAGCGAGATGTCGTCGACCAGGACAGGGGCTGTGCCTGTCCAGAAGAAGGCTACGCGATAGGCAGAATCCAGACTGACGGCCGACACGGTGTCGGTGTAGAACTCATAGTCGAACCACGGCTGATGACCCGCCACGTCGACGCTGCTGTTGGCCACCGTCAGCACGGGGAAGAAAGCGCTGTCGGTGTGCTGCATCAAGCCGGCCACGAAGGTGCCGGGGCCGCCGAAGCTCAAGCGGAACATGACGTGCAGGCGGTCGTCGGCAGGCGCCATCAACGGCGACACGAGGCCCACCGGCGCGTCGTCGCCGTCAGACTGCATCAGGTAGACGGCATCTTCGCCAAGCGTGTAGCTGACAACGTGCGGATAGGCGGTCCCGTCGCTGCCATGCCACCTTCCGGCGACACTCCAGCAATAAGGGTCTTCATCGTCGCGATAGACGTTGAAATTCTCAACCAACGGCAGCTGCATCGCTCCGCAGGCGGTATGGAAATCGAGCACGGCGACATCGGTGGTGTCGCCCGCACGGCAGACGGCCCGCAGCTCGACGTGCACGTTGGAGTTGGCGTCGAGCCCTGTGAGCAGCAGCTCGTTCGTGTCGTGCTCAAAGGGGTCGGCGCCGCCTATACGCACAAGCCACAGGCAGCTGTCGGCAGCGGGTTGCCAGACGAGGTGCGCGGCGTTGCTGTCGACCCAATCGAGAGCAAGCCCCTGAGGACTCATGCACGAAGCGCCGGCATAGGCAGCGAGTCCGTCGACGAAGCATCCCGCACCCGCGACCACACCAAGCATCGGCCGCCATGCGCCGCTGTCGGGCAAGGCCAGGAGCACAGTGTAGCGACGGTATTGCCCGTCGGCCGGCAGAACCAGGTATTCCTGCACAACGGCGACCGAAAGGGTGTCGGCATCAGGCATCAGACCGACAGCGAGCGTGGACGGTGATGCCGCGCTGTCGGGCATCGACGCCGCCCAGAACGAAATCTCCACATAGGCCACCGACGAGTCGACAGCCGGAAGGGCCACACTGTTGTCGGCCTCGGCGGTGGAGCAGGCTATGCGCAGGGAGCGATGGCCGTCGTGGCTCGACGAGGCCACTGTCGACGGCAGGTCGCAGACACCGGCCGTGTCGGGCACGGCGCGCAGCCAACACTGCGGGACAGCGCCTACGGCAGTAGACTCAAAATTCTCGAAGTATGGAAGTTGCATGAATGCGCAGCCCGCATTCTGCGCCTGAAGGGCGCAAGCAGACAATACAAATGCCCAAAAGACGAAAAAAACTCTTACAACAGTGCGTTTCATATTTGCTTTTTTGTGTTTGTTCAATATCCAAAATGGCGACACAACACATTCAATAACATGATGTTCAGCGTAGTTACGCCGTATCTGTACGCCATATTACCCAACCGCAAATATACACAAAATTCCAAATATACGCAAAATAATCGCCCGTTCCGACGCGACAGCCGGAGCACGAAACCTTTTTGGCGGATGATTGCGGTGGCATTTTTGATAAACTGCATAGGGTGCATCCACGGCCCCTAAGGTGGTCGAAGAGGGCTGTTTTGCCGTCCGGAAAGGTGATTTTAACTAAAAATTTGTTAAAAAGCAGGCATTTTCATGCCATCAGGACCCGTTCCGGGAGCGCATATCAACGATACATCAACGATATATCAACGATATTTCGACGATTGAAATCGTTGAAATATCGTTGATATATCGTTGATGTATCGTTGATATGCCGAATGGATGGCTTTTCGGACATGGAGCAAAAACGATAAATGCACTGCGGCCGATGTGCACACAAAAGCAGGCGGCGCAAGATTGCCGACACACGCGCTATAAACTATAAACCAGGCGCGTAGGCAGCACGGGCGAAAATATTTTCAGCGAGCATACAACATTTTCAACTGAGCCGCGTTAATGATGCAGATATGAAACAATACCTCGACTTGCTGCAGCATGTGCTCGACCACGGCACCGAGCGCCAGGACCGCACCGGCACCGGCACGGTGGGTGTCTTCGGCTACCAGATGCGCTTCGACCTCGGACAGGGCTTTCCTGTGCTGACCACCAAGAAGCTGCACCTGCGCTCCATCATCTACGAGCTGCTGTGGTTTCTGCGTGGCGACACGAACATCAAGTACCTGAAAGACCACGGTGTTTCGATCTGGGACGAATGGGCCGACGCCGAGGGCAACCTGGGGCCGGTCTACGGCTCGCAGTGGCGCTCGTGGCCCGACGGCCGCGGCGGCACGATAGACCAGATTGCAGGCGTGGTGAACCAGATAAAGACCAACCCCTACAGCCGCCGCCTGATGGTGACGGCCTGGAACCCCGCCGAAATTGAGGACATGGCCCTGCCGCCATGCCACTGCCTGTTCCAGTTCTACGTGGAGCCTGCGGCTCCGCAAGTGGATAGTGGACAGTGTGTAGTGGACAGCAATCGGGAGCAGGTGCTACCCACTACCCACTCAGCACTACCCACTCAGCCTGCCAAGGGCAGGCTTTCCTGCCAGCTCTACCAGCGGAGCGCCGACATCTTCCTCGGCGTGCCGTTCAACATAGCGAGCTACGCCCTGCTGACGATGATGATGGCGCAGGTGTGCGGCCTGGAGCCGGGCGAGTTTGTCCACACCTTCGGCGACGCACACATCTACAAGAACCACCTCGACCAGGTGCACCTGCAGCTCACGCGCGAGCCGCGCCCGCTGCCCACCATGCGCATCAACCCCGAGGTGAAAGATATATTCGGCTTCCAGTACGAGGACTTCACGCTGGAGAACTACAACCCCTGGCCGCACATCAAAGGAGAGGTCTCGGTATAAGAAAACAAACAACCGTTGGCGCCGATGCCGACGCAAACAAGACCAAACGACTTGAGAAACAACGCATCAACGCACCTTTGGTGCATCATAATGGCCGGCGGCCTCGGCAGCCGCTTCTGGCCCATAGCAGGCGCCGACAGCCCCAAGCAGTTCATCGACGTCATGGGCACTGGCCGCACCATGCTGCAGAGCACATTCCGCCGCTTCTGCGACATCTGTCCGCGCGAGCACATCGTCATCATCACCGGCGAAAACTATGTGGCTCAGGTACACGAACAGATATCCGACCTGGAGCCGCACCAGGTGCTCGGCGAACCACTGCGCCGCAACACCGCACCCTGCATCGCCTATGCCGCCGCCGTCATCGGCAGCCTCGACCCCGAGGCCACCATCATCGTCTCGCCGGCCGACCACGCCGTATTCCGCCAGGAGAGATTCACAGCCGACCTGCAGCAGGCCGTCGACACGGTGCAAGGCCACGACTGGATACTGACCGTGGGCGCCGTGCCCGTGCGCCCCGACACCAGCTACGGCTACATACAGTTCCGCGACGAGCCGTCGCTGCCCAAGGCCAAGAACCTGCACAAGGTGGTCACCTTCACCGAAAAGCCGCCCGTCGAGATGGCGCGCCAGTTCATAGCCAGCGGCGAGTTCTTCTGGAACACCGGCCTGCTCGTGTGGCGACTGCCGGTGCTCAAAGAGGCCTATCGCCGCTTCCTGCCGGCCATTGCCGAAAACTTCTTCGGATTCAACGTCATGACGCCCGCAGCCGAGCTGGAGCGCGTCTATTCGCAGAGCGAAGGCATCTCCATCGACAACGGCATCATGGAGAAGGCCGACAACGTGCACGTGCTGGCCGCCTCGTTCGGTTGGAGCGACGTCGAGACCTGGGGCACACTCTACGACGCCGTGCCGCACGACCGCCACGACAACGCCATCGTCAGAGGCAATGTCTTCACCTACGACACACGCAACACCCTCGTAGTCATGCCCGACGACCCGACGAAGACCATCGTCATCGACGGCCTCGACGGCTACATCGTCGCCGCCAGCGACGACACCCTCATGATTTGCCGCCGCAAAAGCGAAGAGCAGACATTCCGCTTCGCCAGCGACGTGGCGTTGAAAAAACTGATAGACAAGAAATAAAAAAAATACAATATGAAACGTTACGAGATCAAGCAACTGCTGAAAGAAGACGTGAGCGCCCTCCTGGGCACCACAATATGTGTAAAGGGATGGGTCCGCACCAAGCGCGGCAACAAGAACGTCGCCTTCCTGGCCGTCAACGACGGCTCCATCATCCACAACATACAGGTGGTGGCGGACCCCGCCCGCTTTGAAGAGGAGCTGAAGCGCATCACCACGGGCGCCTGCATCGGCGTGGAGGGCAAGCTGGGCGAAAGCCAGGGCTCGGGCCAGGCCGTCGAGGTGCAGGCCGAGAGCATCGTCGTCTACGGCGAGGCCGACCCCAACACCTACCCCCTTCAAAAAAAGGGACATTCTATGGAATTTCTCCGTGAAATAGGACATCTGCGCCTGCGCACCAACACCTTCGGCGCCGTCATGCGCCTGCGCCACAACATGGCTATGGCCATCCACACCTTCTTCCACGAGCGCGGCTTCTTCTACTTCCACACGCCGCTCATCACC